>JBKPQD010000188.1:0-6021 GCA_046733915.1 Chloroflexota bacterium | reverse complement strand
TTTCAAGCCGCCCAGACGGCTCCGCAAGGACTGATTGTTGCGATTACGCTATTTATGCTGGTCGGCGTGGCCGGCAAGTCGGCACAGATTCCGCTCTACATCTGGCTGCCGGACGCGATGGCGGGTCCCACGCCGGTCTCGGCACTAATCCATGCGGCGACGATGGTGACCGCAGGCGTATATCTGATTACCCGTTCGGCGGTGCTGTATACGCTTGCCCCGCAGGCGCAGTATATTGTGGCGATGACCGGTGCAGTTACAGCCCTGTTTGCTGCCACGATTGCGGTGGGTCAATACGATATCAAGAAGGTACTCGCCTATTCGACGATCTCGCAGCTTGGCTTCATGGTCGCTGCGGTGGGCATGGGTGCGTATGTTGCCGGGATGTTCCATCTCATCACACATGCCTTCTTCAAAGCGTTGTTGTTCCTTTCAGCGGGTTCGGTCATTCTCGGCATCGAGCGTGGACATCATCATGCAGAGCATGCCCATGGAGGACACGCTGACCCTCACGGGGTTGTATTCGACCCCAACGATATGCGCAATATGGGCGGGATGCGTCACACCATGCCGGTGACGTTCTGGGTGTACATGATTGGCACGCTTGCGCTGGCGGGTATTGTGCCATTTGCGGGGTTCTGGTCGAAGGATGAAATCTTGCTCGACGCCAGTCATCGTTATCTGGGTGTGTATTGGTTATTGACCATTGCTGCCTTCATGACCGCCTTTTATATGGGACGCCAGATTTGGATGGTCTTCTTTGGCGAAGCGCGCAGTGAGGCGGCGATCCATGCCGAGGAAAGTCCGCGGGTGATGACGGTACCGCTTATGGTGTTGGCAGTCTTATCGACGATCGGTGGCTTGCTCAACCTGCCGGGGTTGCACACCTTGACACACTGGCTTTCCTACACTCTGGGAGAACTGGAATCACTGGATTTCAGCCCGCAAGTGGCGGGAATTTCGACCGTCCTCGCCCTCGCCGCAATCGCGTTGTCCTGGTCCATCTACGGACGCAATCCACTCAAAGCAGGTCAGCCCGACCCGTTAAGCCGATCTCTTGGTTTCATCTTCACGGGGATGGAAAACAAATGGTTCGTGGACGAAGGTTACTTTGCCACGATCATCAATCCGTTTGTAAGGCTTTCGCACTTCCTGGCGGATGTAATCGACTGGCGTTTCTGGCATGACTGGTTCCATGAGAAGGTAATCGCCGGGACGTATAACTGGTTGAGTAACATTGCCCTCAATCGTTACGCCGATCAGCGCGGCATCGACGCGTTCGCCAATGGCCTTGGGGACGTCACACAATGGTTATCGGCTGCCGCCCGCAAGGTCCAGAACGGATTCGTGCGCTCCTACGCGCTGTCCGTATTATTGGGTGTTGTCCTTATTCTTGGTTATTTGATTTTTAAATAATCCCTCGCTCGCTGAGCATAAAGAGGCTAGAACATGAATTTTTTCCTACAACCGCTTACATTGCTGACCTTCTTCCCGCTGGTGGGGGTGTTGATCCTCCTGTTCATCCCCAGTGACCGGAAGAATGCGCTGCGCTGGGTCACGCTCCTTACCACGCTGGTGACCTTCCTGCTCTCGCTCTGGGTATTGCGAATGTTCGATCCGAACAATGCAGACCTGCAGCTGAAGGCGCAGTATAACTGGATCACGGTGGCTGGATGGAACATCCAATATTATCTGGGCGTCGACGGGCTGAGCATCTTGCTCGTCTTGCTGACCACATTCCTGACGTCGCTCTCCATCGTTTCGACGTGGACTGCCGTCGAAGACCGCGTCAAGGATTTCATGATCTTTTTCCTCCTGCTCGAAGTGGGGATGATCGGCGTCTTCCTCGCCCAGGATCTGTTCCTGTTCTACATTTTCTGGGAATTCACCCTCGTGCCAATGTACTTCCTGATCGGTATCTGGGGCGGACCGCGCCGCATCTATGCCGCCATCAAGTTCTTCCTATATACGATGGCGGGTTCCATCCTGATGTTGCTTGCGATTTTGTGGCTGGGCATTTACGGCGGGACGTTCTCTGTTCCGGATTTGATTGCAAAAGGTAATATTCCTGCTAACGTACAAACGTGGCTTTTCCTGGCATTTGCCGCGGCGTTCGCCATCAAGGTGCCGATGTGGCCACTCCACTCCTGGTTGCCGGATGCCCACGTCGAGGCACCGACTGCGGGTTCTGTCATCCTGGCGGGTGTATTGCTGAAGATGGGTACCTACGGCTTCCTGCGCTTCAATATTCCGCTTTTTCCGCAGGCTTCGATCCAGGCTGCCCCCTGGATCGCGCTTCTCGCGACGATTGGCATCATCTACGGCGCAGCGGTCTCCTACGCTCAAGCGGATGTAAAGAAATTAGTTGCCTATTCCTCTGTCAGCCACCTTGGCTTTGTGATGCTCGGTATGTTTGCCCTCAACTCTCAGGGCGTGGCGGGCTCGATCCTGCAGATGATCAACCACGGTCTGAGCACCGGTGCCTTGTTCCTCCTGGTCGGTATGATCTATGAGCAGACGCACACCCGCGAGATCAGAGTGTATGGTGGATTGTGGAAGCTGACTCCCGTCTTCGCTGCGATCTTTCTCATTGTTTCGCTCTCTTCGATGGGCTTGCCGGGCTTGAACGGCTTCGTCGGCGAGTTCACGATCCTACTGGGTGCATTTGGCTCGCAGGCGATCAACAATCCCTGGTTTGCTGGCGTTTCTGCGATTGGCGTGATCCTCGCAGCGGTCTATATTCTCTATATGTTCCAGAAAATGTTCCTGGGTCCGCAGGGCGAGATTGCGGACGAAGTCGCGCATCACGGTCACCCGCTGCGTGATCTCAACTGGCGTGAGATCGCCACGATCGCCCCGCTGCTGCTCTTCATCTTCTGGATCGGTCTGTATCCCAAGCCGTTCTTTACATTGATGGCTCCGGCGGTAGATAAACTGGTTGCGACCCTGCAAACTGCTGCCGTGGCGATGCACTAAACATCATGACACCCCAAGTTGATTTCACCTCCGTCCTTCCGTTGACCTTTCTCGTGGTCTGGGCATCTGTGCTTTTGTTGCTGGATCTGTTCATCCCTAAAGAACGCAAAAGCATCACTGCTGCTCTTTCCGCGCTGGGTCTGGCGCTCACGCTCGGGTTTACCCTAACCCAGATCGGTCAGGAGGTTGCCAGCTTCAACAATATGGTCGTGCTCGACGGCTTCTCGACGTTTGTGAATGCGCTGCTGCTGCTTAGTGGATTGCTTGGCATCGGGCTGTCCTTCGGTTATATCAAGCGCATGAATCTGGAGCGCGGCGAATATTACACATTGATGCTCTTCAGTATCTCGGGCATGATGTTAATGGCACAGGCCGGCGACCTGATCGTTGTCTTCCTGGCGCTTGAGTTACTCTCCATTCCGCTGTATGTTCTCGCCGCGTTTGACCGTCCGAGAGTAGAATCCGAAGAAGCAGGGCTGAAGTATTTTCTGCTTGGCGCGTTCGCCACGGGTTTTGTCGTCTACGGGACGGCTCTCGTCTTCGGCGCGACGGGTACAACGTCCCTGAATGGAATCGTGACGTTCCTCGGTTCCAACGGGACGCCGAATCTGCTGCTATCCATCGGCGCGGCACTCATCCTGGTGGGGCTCGGCTTTAAAATTGCCGCGGTTCCCTTCCACATGTGGACACCGGATGTATATCAGGGATCGCCCACTGCCGTGACAGCGTTCATGGCCGCCGGTGCGAAGATCGCCGGGTTTGCTGCCTTGCTAAGAGTATTCGCCACCGCCTTCCCCTCCATCGCCGTGGACATGACCGGTGTGCTGTGGGGAATCTCAGCCCTGACGATGATCCTCGGCAACCTGATCGCCATCTCGCAGAGCAATATCAAGCGTATGCTCGCCTATTCGAGCATTGCCCATGCCGGATATATCCTGATGGCATTCGTGCCCTATGGAAATAAGGATGTTGCCTCTGTCTCCATTGCCGCAGGTCTCTTCTACTTAGTTTCCTATGCGATTACGAACTTCGGTACCTGGGGCGTTGTGATCGCCTTGGAGAGAGCCGAAGGCAAGGGGCTTGAGATCAGAGACTATGCTGGCCTTGGACGGAAATACCCCGGGCTTGCCGCTGCCATGACGATTTTCATGCTCTCGCTCATCGGTCTGCCTCCCACACTGGGACTTGTCGGAAAGTTTTACCTGTTTCGTGCCGTCATGGCAGGTGGCTTCACCGGCCTGGCTATCATCGGTGTGCTAACCTCCCTGGTCTCTGCATACTATTACCTGCGTGTGGTCGTTACGATGTATATGCAGGAAGGGGATCCCGAACGCTCGCGCGAATCCTTCCTTGACTTCACGACTGCGTTCACAGCGGTTGCTACCGTTGTGATCAGCCTTGTCCCGCAATACTTATTTGCCTGGGCAAGTAGCGCGGTGTTGAAATTACTTTAAGGGCAGGTTGCCAACCCGCCATGTTTGTATTCCAGAGGACTCACGCCAGAGCGTGACCTAACCAATCCATGTGAAAAGCGACAGCAGAAATGCTGTCGCTTTTTGTTGTGGCAGGAGCTACCTTGGATTTGATTGGAATTTGTTCATTGACATCGGTTTCAAGATTACCACTTGCCGTTTTCCAACTTGGAATTTTTCCAGGCGCTCGTAACCGTCGTGGAAAATCTTTTGCTTTTTATCAGAAGCAATTGCTACAATACTGGAAGGGGACAGGATTTCGGTGAGCGCCTCTAGCATGGACCCAATTGGATTTGACAACTTCTCGGCATATGGATCATGCCACTGCGAATGTTGTCCATACGGGATATCTGTAAAAATGATATCTATGGAGTGGGCAGCTATGTGACTAAGGATTGTTTGGCTGTCGGTCGCGCTGGATGGAAATACCTTGGTACGCACCAGATATTCCCGATCTAAAGTGGTGATTTTCTGTTTCAATGCATGGGCGCTCTTCAAGGCACCTTTATGGGAATCTTTGTCGTACTGTTGGATCATTGTACAGATCTCGTCGATGCGACGATCCAGACCTGCCGGGGTCAGCAACCCAAGATTGCGCTGTGCGAACTCAACAGCCTTTTCATCGATATCGGAAGCGATAATCTCTCGAATATGGTCCCCATGTAAAACTCCCAATACAGTGAGGTGATATGCTGCTCCACAACAGGGATCATACAAAGTACAGGGACTTGAATTGCCATAAAGCGATTCGCGGCTCGCCATACAACGTTGAAAAATTTCGCTTGCCAATCTAACGGGAAAAGCGGGATGGCCGGGAGTGCTGTAGAAGACGCGACCACTCGAGAGATCGGAATAATCTTGAACTTCTTTTTCGTATTTGTATTGCATAGGTGCTGATCGCTGTTCGCAGGGATATAGTATTATACATTTAGCGCGTCTATGCTAAAAAATAAAACTGCGGAGGTCATGGGTTGCCTCCGCAGTTTTGGGTTCTTGCTCTGATCAGGATGCAGACATTTGGTAGATCTGGATAAGATTTCCGCAGGTATCGTCCAATACCGCTGCTGTGGTCATTCCCATGTTCGTTGGCTCCATTGTAAATTCGACGCCCAGATTCTTCATCCGTTCATATTCGGCTTGAATATCGCGAACTTCGAAAGCGGTAAACGGAATGCCGTCCTGGACCAAGGATTCCTTGAGGGCTTTCATTGCTGGATATCCGGAATTCGGTTCAAGAAGAAGCTCGGTGCCATTCGGTTCCTCCGGGGAAACGACCGTAATCCAGCGCGCCCCGTCTCCCAATGGGATATCGCGCTTTTTTATAAACCCCATCATATCGGTATAAAACGTTAAAGCCTTATCGTAATCATCGATGGGAACACTCGTCAGTTTGATCTTCATCGCATCCTTCCTTTCCTCAAAAGTTGAGTGGTAGCTGTGCAGCCAAGTTGACGAAACGCACGCGGACATACGCCGAACTGCTGTTTGAATGCCTTGCTAAAGGCAGCATGCGAATCGTAGCCTGCGGCGAGCGCCACCTCGGTAATATCGACGGCGCCCATCCGCAGTTTGC
>JBKPQD010000187.1:0-10402 GCA_046733915.1 Chloroflexota bacterium | reverse complement strand
GCCGATGGATTGCTCACTTCCCTGGGCACGGTGACGTTTCCTATCATTCAGCAGCGCGTCGAACAGGTCGTCACCGTAAGTGAACAGGGAATCATCGATACAATGAAATTTATTTGGGAACGCACAAAGATGATTATCGAGCCGTCTGCGGCGGTGGCAGCAGCGGTACTCTGGGAAAAGAAAATTGATTTACACGCCTTGAAGGTCGGCGTGATCCTGAGCGGCGGAAATGTAGATTTGGATAAACTGCCCTGGATGAAGTAATCATTTGTCAAAATGCAGGATTGCCAAATTTCCGTCAAAGGAAGCTGCCAGCTGCTCAGGGAGATTTCCGAGAGTATCCGCGACCCGCTTGCGTGAGCCAAAACCCGGAACGACGATAAAACTGCTAATACTTTCTTCGTCCAGCGCGGCAGATTTAAGTTGATCAGTTAACGGTTCCACATGAATGGAGTGGTCTGTATGCAGCGCCGCGATTAAGGAATCGATCGTCTTTGTGTAGCTTGGGTCCACCCAGATCAAGAGAGGCACATTTAACGATGTTGCCAGTAGCAAATTCGCTTCTAACATACGCCCCAGCACACTATGCGGAGCAACCTTCGGCGGTAACACAAAGACAACTTGCCGGGTAGCATTCAAGGGGACGGGCAATTTTCCAACAATGACTGGTGTATCCGATCCCCACACCACTTCGTCAATTACAGAACCAAGCAGAGATTCGCGCAATGTCCGTTTACCGCGCCACCCGAGCAGGATGATCGTTGCATTTTCCTCGAAGGACGTATGCAGAATTCCCTGCGCATCCGTCGCGGCGAGGCGTGGAATCAAGTCAATCTCCGTTTGGGGATCGCCCATCACGTGGTGGACACGCTCGAGCACGTCCCGGACGGCGATAAGATTTTTCTGCTGCTCGCCCACACCATTTGCCACGCAAACCGCAAATACTTTTCCATCGTTCGCTTTTGCCAGGAGCGCCGCTAACCCCACCAACTGCTCCTGCGTGGCTGGATCGTTGACCGGAACGAGAATTCGCTTGAAGAGCGGAGAAGGTTTTTCATCTTGCGAGGCAGTTCGAAGTTCCTTGGCAAATCGCTGAACGAGTAGAGGCGAGGTGATCGAAGTCAGCAGGATCATCAGGATTGCCGCGTTAAAAAGAACCGAATCAAAAAGTCCGGTCTGCAAGCCAATCACCAAGGTAGGGATGGTCACCGCCGCCTGGGCGTGGGAGAGTCCATAGACGGTCCAAAACTCCGCTTTTGTGTATTTGTAAATTCGAGCGGTGATAAAAGCGGCAATAAACTTCGACACATAGGCAACGATGGTCACCCCGATCGCGACCAGGATCGTTTTGGTGTTATCCAGAAACGACAACGGATCGGTGATCATGCCGCTGTAGAGCAGAAAGACGGGGATAAAGAATGATTCGCCCATGAAAAGGACATGTCCGGTGACAGGACTGTGACGAGGGAGTGTGGCATTGATGGCAAGCCCTGCGAGAAATGCGCCCACCACCTCATGCACACCGATCAATTCTGCGCCGAACGCCGCGATGAACAACACAACGATGATGAACTGAAACTCGATCGCGCGTCCGCTAAAGTGCTGGAAGAAATACTTACCAAGGCGTGGCAAACCAAAAACAATCAGTAGCGTAAAAATACTCAACAGGACAAAGAGCTGTATGAAGTAACCGATTGTGATCCCGCCTGACTTTGCCCCAAGCACGATGGCCAGGATGATGAACGCGCCAATATCAGTTAAAACAGTGGCGCCGGTTGTCACCGCAATAGCTTCATTGCGTGCCACCCCTAATCTCGTGAGAATGGGAAAAGCGATCAATGTGTGCGAGGCAAATGCCGAACCCAGTAACACCATGCCTAGGGGTTGGAGTCCCAGGATATACCCCAATCCCATCCCCATCAGCTGCGGCGTGATAAAAGTGATGAGCCCAAAGATCGCGGCACGGGCACGTACCCGCATGAACTGATGGATGTCTACTTCGAGTCCCGCGCTGAACATCAAATACACCAAACCAATCGTGGATAGGAACTGCATTCGATCGCCCGCATCGATCAGATGAAATCCATGCGGACCGATCAACATGCCACCAATGATGATGCCGACGATACCCGGAAGCTTTACGCGCTCGGAGAGCAACGGCGTAAGAAGGATAATGCTCATGATGAGCAGGAAAAACGCAACGGGTTCGTTAAGACGTTCGAGCATATCTTAGTCTTTTCTTTTTATCGTAGGTAGCTCCGAGTCATGGAGAGAGAACAATTTTCGTTGGAATGAAATCTGTAAGGTCAAATCAAGGATACTTCTACCACTTCACCTGCTGACAAACCTGTGGCATCCGCAGGAATACGAAGCAGGCCATCCGCGGCGACGAGGGTGAAAATGAGGTTGCTCTTGCCGAAGATGGGATCGGCACTATAACGCACGAACTCTGATATGTACTGTGGGATCAGTTTTACTGGCCACCAATCTTCGCGACCGGCTTGGGAGGCTAAATTAACCGTTAGGCGTGCAACAACCGCGGGTTTGGCTCTCGGAGACATGCCCAATAATTTTTCCATCACAGGAACAACAAATAAATATCCATTCACCAGCGCGCTGACGGGGTTGCCCGGCAAGCCGATCACTGCTTTTCCATTGCATACGCCCAAGATCGTCGGCTTGCCCGGGCGGGTGTTGATTCCATGCACGAGGACGCCCGGTACGCCAAGCAGGCGGATCACGTCCGCGGTCATGTCACGTGTGGAAGCGGAAGAACCAGCCGTGATAATGACGATCTCGCATTCGGCTAACGCTTTCGTCGCCGCCTCCTTCAGAGCATCGAACTGGTCGGCAATAATCCCATAGCGGATGGCTTTTCCTCCGCTTTTTTCAATCAATGCACCCAAAGTATAGGTGTTAACATCGCGCACCTGACCCGGGCGCGGCGTTTGGCTGGGATCTACGACCTCGTCTCCCGTAGAGATCAAACCGACGCGTAATTTTTTCATCACCCGGACATGGGTCCTGCCCAGCGCCATAAGTCCGCCAATTTCGGCGGGGCGCAGAACACATCCTTTTGCCTGGACCACCTGTCCCTGGGCGACATCTTCGCCAATGCGTATTGTATTCTCACCATCGGCAACGGCGCGAAAGATTTCAATTTCTGATTGCGCAACCGCATTCGAAGGGACAGGCGGCTGCCTGTCTCCACCTATTTGTTGGGTGTATTCCAGCATGACGACTGCATCGGTGCCATCCGGGAGCATGCCGCCGGTGTGAATCAGCGCACACTGACCGGGCGCAACCGCAAAACCCGGTGCATCCCCCATGGGGACCTCGCCGACGAGAGTTAAATACGCAGGCAGAGAGTCGCTGGCACCGTGCGTATCCGCGGCACGAACCGCATAGCCGTCCACGGTGGAGCGGCAGAAATCCGGCAAGGGATGCGGAGCAACTACGTCTTCCGCTAAGATGCGGCCTAAAGACGAGGCCACATCGATCGTTTCCGAAACAGGTTGCGGCTGCGGAAGCTGCGCCAGGAGCAGAGAACGGGACTCATCGGGAGAGAGGAGCGTCAGGAATTCGGGCATGAGAAATGATAAACAAACGGTTTAGCGAAGCCAGAATGTCAGCGTGAGAAAATAAGCAGTCAGGCCGAAAACGGAAAGGGCAGTAGCAGTCAACAGAATCCAGTTTGTGGGCGCGCCAAGAGCAATGTTGCGCAGCTGGAATATTTGAAAGAGCGCAAACGGAAGTGTCAGGAACGCCGGCCATGTTAAAGAAAGGGAAAGATCCAGCGCAGGTGTGATGGCAAAGAAGAGGTAAGCGAACAGGATGAAAATATGATGCAACGGGACAACACGCTCCCATCCCAGACGGGTTAGAAACGTCGTGCGGTTATATTTTCGATCTGTGGCAAAGGTAGGAAAGTCCATCACGATGAAATAGGCAAATGCAAGTAATGTCAGCGGGATCGTCAATGCGAGGAAGCGATGAGTGGCATCCGCCTGCAGCAAATAAGCAATGGTTGGAATAACATAGGCTAGATGGGCTGCAAGCAGGAATTCTCCAAATCCGCGATTCCGAAAGGGAGGCAGCGAATAGCCGAGCACGAGCAAAAGAGAGACCAATAGAAAGGTAAACGATACGAGGGAGAGATGTCGATTACTGAACAGAATAAAAGCGATCACCGCGTCCACAGACAATGCTGCAATCGAAATATAAAGGGCATTATTTCGTAAAAGGGATCGCTGCCGGCGGGTCTCGTTCTCAGCCAGCGGTTCGACATCCAAACGGAACACTTCCGACAGCAAGCTCATACTGATCTGCGCAAACAGCACGGCGACCAAACCGAGCCAAAAAGAATCTACGCGGAAGGGTTTGCCCAGATAGTTCGCGATGCTCGCGCCGAATGAATACGTGAGCGCGGCGAGCAAAAGATAGAGCGGATGGGAAAGACGAAAAAGAGTTCTCAAATTGATTTCCAGTTATGATTTGGATGTAGGCTTTTACAATGTAGACGAAGAAAAAAGAATATTTATAGCTTGGCAAGAAATGCATCCAGCCGTTCCACCGCCTGCGGAAGATTTTTTCGTCCCAGCCCCAGACGGAAGTGGTTGCTGGAATCATTGTACACAGATCCGGGCAGAAGGAGCACCCCCGCGGTCCTGACCAATTGATCGCAGAAATCCTCCACACTGCCACCAAGATAACGCGGGAACGCCATCGAGCCAGCCTGCGGCCGTACCCAGTGAAAGCGGGAAGGATACCGGTTAAACAGTTCTTCAATGACCGTGAGGTTGTGCTTGATTATGTTGATGTTGCGCTCTGAAAGTTTCTTTCGATTCCGCATGGCAACTTCGGCAAGGAATTCGCTCGGGGCAGAATTGCAGATTGTAGTGTAATCCTTGAGGGATGCCATCTTTTCATAAAGTTTGCGGTTCTTCGTTGCGATCCATCCAATCCGCAGCCCTGCCAAGCCATAGGTCTTGGACGTCACTCCCAGTGAAATGGCATGATCACCATAATCACAACCGGCGGGGAGACGTGTCGCCGGCTCGTATTCTGATTCACGATAGACCTCGTCTGAAAAGACGAGCAAGTTGTTTGCCTGGGCGAACTTGTGCACAGCATCATAATCTTGACGTGACATGAGATAGCCCGTCGGGTTGTGCGGCGTATTGATGACAATTCCTTTTGTATTTGGTTGAATCAGGCGACGCAGTTCGTCCAAATCCAGAGCCCAATCGTTTTCCTCACGTGCCTGCCATGGACTCACCTCACAGCCCGCAGCGTGCGCTACTTCGGCAAGAGATTGGTATCCTGGTGAATGAACGATGACGTGATCGCCGGGTTGAAACGCAGCCAACATAAACAGGAAAATCGCCTCTCCTGCCCCGCTATGGACCAGGATTTCATCGGGCTCGATGGTCTCATATAACTTGCAAATCTCGCTGCGCAGCGTTGGACTGCCCTGGGATTCCGTATAACCCAGCCACACGTTTTGAAACTTTTGCGCGGCACCGTCCTCGAAGGCAAGCAGATCTGCGATAGGCATGGCTTCGCAGTCTGACGAGCACAGCAGATATTCCGTGTTGAATTCGTATTGAGCGAAATAACGTTCTAGCTTAAAGGGAGGGAGATTCATCGGATCCTATTGACTTGAGTGCCTTCTTCATATCCCGATAATGGGTCAGATTATGAATGTATAACATCTTGATCATTTCCCGGATGACCGTCTGCCCCAGGAACGGATGGCGACCGGTAATCTCCAACTCGCCTTCCTTCAAGCCTGAGACCCAGGCGACCGAGTTCGCGCGCACCTGTTTGTACTGCTCAAGTAGTTCTGGCGGGGACAACTCTTTCGTACGCTCCTGCATGGCGGCGTTGTAGCGATCAATCGAAAAATCATCTGCAGCCCCCGCCCCACCCTGGCGAATCTGTTCGAAGAGTTTGATCAATCCGCGTTCCGAGGTGACGAAGTGCGAAAGGATGTTTCGGATGGTCCAGGTTGTCCCTTCCGTGTAGACCTCCTCATTCCACTGGTCGGCAGTCAAGCCTGAGAAGATAGCTGCCAACCGGTCGCCTTCGGCTTTAAGTTTTTCGGCAAGTTCAGCGATTTCTGACGTCATGTATTTGCCTCCAATAAGTTGTGCGCCAGTGCTGCGCGATGAGCACCGGTGTCTCAGCCACCGCAAGGGTGTACGCTATCTGCGCGGATTTAGACCAGCGAATACCCACCGTCGACGACAATTGTTTGCCCGGTAATATACTCATTCTTCCACAAGAATTCGAGGGCGGATGCAATCTCGTCCGGTCGCGCAGGACGTTTGAGCGGCACCCGATTTATCAGGCGAGTCCACTCTTCAGATGGGACAATGTCCGATTGCAGGACGAAGCCTGGAGCAATGGCGTTGACTCGAATCATCGGAGCATAGGCGCGGGCCAGAATCCTGGTCAACGATTCGAGAGCGGCTTTGCTGACTGTATACGACGGAAACCGACTCCAGGCTTTCTGGGCGCCAACATCGGAGATATTAACGATGAGGCTACCGTTGGTCATTTTTTTGGATGCTTCCTGGGCGAGCAGAAATGGTGCGCGCAGGTTTAAGTCGAGGGATTGGTCCCAGTTGTCGAGGGAGAGCAGGTCAACGTTTCCGCTGGGCATGTAGGCGGCAGAATTCACCAATACTTGGAGGGAACGGAGAGGCGAGACGAGCGATTGAATTTCGGCGGCGTTGGTGAGATCAGCTTGCACCAACATAACGTGTCTGCCAACGGATTCAATTTCAGCCTTCGTTTCGAGCGCTGCCTCTTGCGAGTTGTTATAGTGCAGAACGATATCGAGGCCCTGCCGCGCCAGAGTCAATGCGAAGACTTTTCCCAAGCGGTGCGCCGCGCCGGTGACGAGGGCAAGTGGTGCCATGAGCGGAATTGTAAACGGAAAGAGAGAAGAGGTAAACAGGTATCAGATTAAACCGGCGGAGACGCGAGAACCTGTCTGCGTGTTTACCGGTTTACTTGGTCTACTTACGGAAGAAATTAGTGACGAAGAACCAAATGTTGGCGGGCCGTTCTGCCAGACGCCGCATAAAGTAGGGATACCAATGCTTCCCAAATGGAACATACACGCGGACCGGATATCCCTCTTTGACGAGTTGTTCCTGCAAATCGCGGCGGATTCCGTAGAGCATTTGAAACTCAATCGCATCTTTGGGTAATCCAACTTTTTGCGCATATTGTTTTGCAAAGGCGATGCGCTTCTCATCATGGGTGGCAATCGCTGGAATCGGTGGCACGCGGCCGTCGGCTCTGAGGCGATTGTTTTCTACTTTAAGATTGCAATCGATCAGGATCTTCGTGAGGAGATCGTAATTAGCGTCGACATCCTGTTTTTTGGGATAGGCTTTATCGGGCGGCTCCTTATAGGCGCCCTTGACAAGCCGGAGGCGCGTGTCCTTTTCAAGCAGTGCCCGTACATCGGCTTCGGCGCGATACAGGTACGCCTGGACGGCCATGCCCATGGTATCCGTAGTAAATCCGCGCTCCAACATGGAGTTATAGATGGATATCGTAATGTCGGTATAAGGAGTGTCTTCAATATCGATACGTACAAAATTATTGTGCTGTCGCGCCCGCTCCAATATGCGAACCAGATTCTGCTGGCAGATCGATTCATCCAGTCCCATGCCGATCTGGGTCAGCTTAATCGAAACATTGGCTCTCACCTTTGCCTTATCGATCTCATCCAGCACTTGCAGAATATCCTCTGTGGCATTGGCGGCCTCTTCCATGGTGGAAGTATGTTCCCCGAGATGATCGAGCGTTGCGTTAATCCCCTTTGCGTTCAGCTCCCGAATCACACGAATCGCGTGTTCGATCCGTTCACCGGCGACGAACCGTGAGGCGGCTCGCCGGGCAAAGCTCCAAGTTGTGACAAATTTTTGCGCCCAGGCTGCTTTGGAAAGATAGATTAGAAATGAGCGTAACATCATCCCGTCCTGCACGTGATTTTGAGCTTACAGTCTAGACCCGAAAGATTTCTTTTGCGGAAAAGTGCCTCTCCGGAGAAAATTCTCCCCGCTCATACATCTCTTCTGTCGCCAGGATAACCTGAAGGGTCTCGATTTTTTTCTAAATTTATTCTAGCACAAACGCAAAAATGAGTGTGTTATACTTTTTTGCGATGTTTGTCATATCTCGGAGGTCGTGTGCGGAACCGTAGTTCCATTCCCCTGATCCGGGGGATATCCATCGCCATCCTTTCCATCGCGTTAGTTTTGGTCGTCATTTCTCTGATTGGTTACAGTCGCCAGCGAAATAATTATCCTGGCGGAATGAAAATTGCGGGGGTCCCTGTTGGCGGTGTGGACCCGCAGATCGCATCTCAGCGCGTGTTGCAGGTCTATACATCTCCGATCGAAGTACAGTACGGTGAAGCGGTTATCCATGTGGATCCGTCGGTGGTCGGCTTTGAACTAGATATGGATAGCATGATGGCCGCTGCCGATCTCGAGCGAACCGGCGGCTCGTTCTGGGGTGGATTTTGGAATTACTTGTGGAATCGTGATCCCAAGCCGGTCGAGATCCCATTAAGCGCCACAATCGCTGAGGACCGCTTGCGAGCGTATCTGCAGAACGAGATTTCCGCCCGCTACGACGAACCTCCTACACCCGCACAACCGATCGCCGGCAGTACATCGTTCCAGCCGGGCGCGCCAGGTAAGATTCTTGATATCGAACGCTCGGTACGCCTGATCGAAGATACCTTGCGGTCGCCAAACAACCGCACCGTTGTACTTTCCTATGGACAGAGCGCGCCGACGCGGCCAACCATTTCCAATCTCGAAATCCTTCTTAAACAGTTGATCACTACCGCGGATTTTGACGGTGTCATCGGCGTTTACATGCTCGATCTGCAAACGGGGCAGGAAATCCATTTTGCCTTAGACCAGGGGCAGGAGCTTTCCGTTGAACCCGATGTCGCTTTTACGGCGTCCAGCACGATCAAAATACCGGTCCTGGTCTCCTATTTCATCAAAAATGGAACCGCGCAGCTCGATGACCAGACGGATGCGTTGCTGCTGGAAATGATCCGCAAGTCGGATAACAATGCCACCGACGCGATCATGAACCGCATTGATCCAAATACGGGACCGTTAATCGTGTCAGACCACATGAAAACGATTGGGCTCAACGACACCTTCCTGGCGGGTTTCTTTGCGCTAGGCTCGCCTCTGTTGAAACAGTTTGAAACACCGGCAAATACACGCACCGATGTGTTCACCGATCCCGATGACTATAACCAAACTACGCCGATCGATATGGGGATGTTGCTGGCAGATATTTATCAATGCGCCACCACGAATGGCGGCGCGCTGGTGGCAACCTTTCCCGATAAGATTAACAGTGAAGTCTGCCAGAAAATTGTGGACTATTTGTCCGCAGATAAGATCGGCGTGCTGATCGAAGCGGGTGTCCCGGAAGGAACCCAGATCGCCCATAAGCACGGTTGGGTCACAGGTACCGATGGCGTCATCCACAATTTTAGCGATGCGTCCATCGTGTACACCGCTGGCGGCAATTTTGTCCTGTCTGTTTATGCCTATCACCCGGTACAGATCGTTTTCGATAATGCCAATGCCCTTTTTGCGAGCCTGGGTGACGCCGTTTACAACTTCTACAACCTGCCCAGTCCTTAAAGCACCATTTGCTGCCCGAAGGGTATAATCGAACCATGAGCGCTGCAATGAGTTTGTACCGTCTTCAACAGGTAGATAGCCACATCGATCATGCCCAGTTGCGTTTGAAAGCAATCCGCCAAACGTTGGAGAATGATGCTGAACTCCGCCTCGCAAATGAACAGGCAGACGCAGCCGAGAGCCAGCTCAAAGAAGCGCAACGTTTGTTAAAGCAATCCGAGCTGGAAGTGGAAAAACAGCGCCTCAAGCTCCAGCAAACGGAAGCCAGCCTATATGGCGGCCTGGGTCACAGCCCCAAGGAACTACAGGATTTGCAAAAGGATGTTGCCGCACTGAAGCGCCATCTCGAAACCCTCGAGGACCGCCAACTCGAAGCAATGCAGGTGGTAGAAACCGCTGAGGAAAACATGCGTGACTCCCAAGCGGTCCTCGAACGCATCACGGCTAGCCGCGGCGACCAATGGCGTGCACTCACCAGTGAGAGTGAAATTCTTAATAAAGACCTGGAACGGTTCTCGTCCGAACGCAGTGCTGTGATTCAAGATCTTGCCGCGCAAGCCCTTCAATCCTACGAGCAGCTTCGCAAACAACGGCGCGGCATTGCGGTCACCGTTGTCAGTGACAGCGCCTGTGCGGCGTGTGGAACCACCCTGACGCCGTCTCAGCAACAGAGTGCACGTTCTACAAGTCAACTGTTTTAC
>JBKPQD010000186.1:0-10672 GCA_046733915.1 Chloroflexota bacterium | reverse complement strand
GGGCACCTCCCCCAAATCCGCACTGTAGAAGTTGAATAGTTATTCAGATATCTGATTACGGATTTGGGGAGGCTGGGAGGGGGTCTGGTTCAAGGTTTATAATCTCAAAATCATTTTCAAACTACAGGAGTCAACATGCTCAAAGTTGGATACATCGGTCTCGGGCTGATGGGAAAGTCGATCGCGAGGAATATCCGCAAAGCGGGATTTCCGCTGGTTGTGCATAACCGCTCACGCGCGGCAGTAGACGAACTTGTTGCCGAAGGTGCAACGGCGGCGAACTCGGCCAAAGAAGTCGCATCCCAAGTGGACGTTGTTTTTACCAACTTGCCCGATACTCCAGACGTAGAAAAAGTGGTCCTGGGGGACAATGGCATCATCGAAGGCGCACACGATGGATTGATCTATATCGACAATTCCACGATCAAGCCGGCGGCGGCGCGCAAGATTGCTGAAAAGCTGGTGGAAAAAAATGTCTTTGCGCTCGATGCGCCCGTTTCCGGCGGGGACATTGGCGCCCGCAACGGGACCCTGACCATTATGGTCGGCGGCGAGGCGTCGGCCCTGGAGAAGGTCATGCCAGTGCTGATGGCCATGGGCAAGACGGTAACCCATGTTGGCGATGCGGGTGCGGGACAGGTTGCCAAAGCTGCCAACCAGATCATGGTCGCCGCACAGATGGTAGCGATGGGAGAATTGCTCGTCTTCTCGAAAAAAGCCGGTGTGGACCCGCGTAAGGTGGTCGAGGCAATCAAAGGCGGCGCGGCACAATGCTGGACGCTCGACGTCAAGCCGCCGCGTCTGTTTGCTGGTAATCGTAACCCCGGCTTCAAAGCTTACATGCAACTGAAAGATCTCGGAATCATTTTGGATACTGCCCAGGAGTACGATATCCCGGTTTCAGGGACAGCTGAGAACACAAAACTCTTCCAGCAAATGATCGACGCAGGCATGGGCGAGCTGGATAATTCGGCGGTAGTGGGCGTGATCGAAAAGCTGGCGGGAGTAACAATTATCTAAAAAATACTCGGGCGCTGCTCGATATAAAAGCAAGCATGAAAAGCAACTGGACTTACATCCGTGATTATGGATTGATCCTGATCGGTTCTCTGATCCAGGCCTTCAGCCTGCGCGTGTTCTTTGTCCCGGCGCAGCTGGCTTCGGGTGGGGTCAGCGGTATCTCGCAGTTGATCAATCATTTCACTGGCTGGCCGATCGGCGTGATGGTCTTTCTCGGGAACATCCCTCTCCTGGCGCTGGGCTGGCGGTTTCTCGGCGGACATCAATTTGTGGCAAGGACCGCCTTTGCAGTCGCCACATATTCGATGTTCACAGATCTCCTGTTGCAGACGTCCTTGTTTTCTCCAAACGGTCTGGCGACTCACCTCATCCATGAGCTGGAAGGTGACATCTTTCTCAATACCCTCTATGGTGCGATTGTCGGCGGCATCGGCTACGGCCTGGTCTATCGCGCCCGCGGCACCAGCGGCGGTTCTGATATTCTCGCCCGCATCCTCAACCATTACCGCAGCACACCGATGACCCAAAGTTACTTAATCGTGGATACTGTCGTCATCCTTGGCGCGGGCTTCGTCTTCGGGTGGAAGGCAGCACTCTATGCGATGATCGCTCTCTATGTCAGCGGCCTGGTCGCAGAGACCACCCTTGAAGGCGGCGCGACCGTGCGCACCGCGATGATTGTCACTAAGGAACCCGAGGCGATCGCGAACCGCGTGCTGGATGAGCTCCAACGCGGCGTCACCCTGCTGGAAGGGACGGGAGCCTATACGGGTGCCGACCGTCCGGTTTTGTATTGCGTCATTTCACGAGCGGAAGTGGCCTCGCTTAAAGCGCTTGTCCACGAAATTGACCCGCAGGCGTTCATGGTGATTGGCGTTGCACATGAAGCACTCGGCGAGGGTTTTCAACCGTTGAAGTGGCAGTAAGCAACATGTCCTTGCGAGCCCGGGCGTGGCGAAGCAATCTCCTGTTAACAGGAGATTGCTTCCTCGGGCAAGCACCCTGCTCGCAGGCCTTAATTAGAGTGCAAAAATTGGTTGATTACTCCTGCGATCAAGCCAATCTGCCCAAGATGATAGGTAATCATATTAAAGACACGTCCATGCTGAACGGGGGAAACAAATCTGTTCCATGCAAGGATCAAGTCAGAAATCCAGAACAGGATTGCTCCAACCGTGACGAGTAATGCGGCGCTCGTTTTCCAAGCCGGATCATACATGGTTGTCATCGCCGCGTAGAGCATGAGTGAGATCACCAGTCCATACACAATGACCGGGATGGACAGCGCGCCTCGACCATGCGCCTGCATTGCACTGACAATCCGCCGCAGGAGACGCAGACCATTAACGTAGATAAAAAGGATGAGGATGGTCGACCATGCCGTAAAATTCAGCAGCTCATTTTTGAAACCGACGAGATAGAAGATGTGCGCTAATAAGAATGCTACCAGCCCAAGTACAAACATGCGGTCCGTGTGGCTGAGTAGTACGATGTCCCCTAATAACGAAAACAGAATTCCGAAGCCGAACCAAAACGCGTTGCCGTGCAAGCCTGTGCTTGCAAATAACCAGATCCATAAAAGTATCATCACTGCAGGCTTGGCAAAGACTTCGAGTCTCTGCATATTCTTTTGTACCGCAATGGCTTCGAGGAAAGCAGCCGTGAGGGCAAGCACGAGCCAGCTCATCAAATTACCCTCCTATTAATTAATATATGTCATTGCGACGAAGCAATCTGCTGTTAAATGGATTAACATCACTGCGAGGAGATTGCTTCGGGCTACCGCCCTCGCAATGACATCCCGTTCATCATTTTTTCTTCTTTTTTATCTTATATCCCAATCGCATCATGGCGCTCTCGTCATTGCGCCAATCCTTCAATACCTTCACACGCAGGTCCAAAAATACAGGACGCCCACCCATCTCCTCGATTTCCTTGCGCGCCTGGGAACCGATCGTCTTCATCATCTTCCCGCCCTCCCCGATCAGGATTCCCTTTTGGGAGTTGCGCTCGACGAAGACGGTCGCAGCGATATAGAGCATCCCGTTTTCGCGCTCGGCGAATTCATCCACGCGCACGCCTACCCCGTGCGGGACTTCGTCGCGCAAATGTAGTAAACAGGCCTCACGGATCAAGTCCGCGGCAATATCCCGCTCCCAGGAGTCGGTCAGTTGTTCCTCATCGAATTCAGGCGCGCGAAAGGGGCTGAGCGATACGAGCAGTTCGATCAGCTGATCGAGGTTCTGATTCTCGGTGGCGGAGATATGGACGACCCGCGCCTCTTTCCGGACCGTCTCTTGGAACGCTTCGATGCGCGCCTCCAATGCCTCGGCAGGGACCAGGTCAATTTTGTTGGCAGCCAGCACGAGCGGTATCCGACGCGGCGTGCTGTTTAAGAGGGAGCCAATCTGCTTGTCCTCCTCGGTTGGTTTGGCGGAGACATCCACCAGCCAGAGAATCACGTCCACACCCTCCAGGGATTCCTGTGCCTCCTGGTTGAGGAACTGACCGAGCTTATGACGCGGGTTATGCATACCGGGCGTGTCTACAAACACGAGCTGATATGAATCCGAGGTCAGGATTCCCATCTGGCGCTTGCGCGTGGTCTGCGGCTTGGGCGAGACCGCGGCGATCTTTTGCCGGAGCACCGCATTCATCAGCGTAGACTTGCCGACATTCGGTCGACCGATAATGGCAATATAGCCTGAACGGAAATCGTTCATGGAATCCTTTCATAAATTCGAATGGTGGGGTTCACAAAATCGACCTGCACTTGTGGCAGGTAGGGAGGTGGCGAATACGAAAACTCGGCGATCAGCTTATAGTGGTTGGATTGCCCGGTGGCAAGTTGTTTAAAGAAATCGCATTCCACCTGCATGGTCTGGCAGGTATAGGCATTTTTGAACTTGTCGGTGGTGAAGCTATCTGTTACCAGGTAATCCGTGGCGCGGTCATCCAGCCCGGCCTCCCCGACGTTATAAACATAGTTCTTGTTGGGTGGCGGCGATTGGTCGGGACTCTTTTGAAAGAATAACGGATAGTTATGCTCGCGCCCAAAATGGTTCGCTGGCACGCTGGGGGGATAAAAAGTATCCTCCAGGGAGGTTCCTGCAGGGAGTGAAGCGACAAATGCCGTCGCAGGAATTCGCGAATCATGGAGGAACTGTAGCATCACGCTCACGACCCTGGCAAAGGAAAAAACTATTACTAGCGTTAAGCCGATGCCGATCAGCCGCGGGTAGAGTGAACTTCCCTGTTTTGCGAGCCCATAAAGATCATGAATGAAGAGGGCACTCAAGATGGCAAGCAGAGGCATCAAGGGCAAAAAGAAGCGGACCGGGTAATTGTAGGAAACAGCCATCGGCAGGTCTATGACCAGAAGGGCAAGCAGCAGAAGGATGCGATTGCTTTCCTCCTTCAACGTGCCAGATTTCCAGCTCACAAAAATTCTGTATCCCGCCCATAACAATGACAAAGTAAACAGCAAGAACAGCGGCAGACCGACACCGCGCAGGAGCACACCATACTGTCCGACAATGCCGCGCACACTGTCGGGCTGTACCCAGTAGTTGGAGCTGTACAGCAGGGCGGGAATCAAACGCTTCATATAATATGCCATCCAGGTCAGCGCTTTGGGAGTTCCGGTGGCGTAACCGAGATACGTCAGGGCCGATCCAATGAAAAGGGTTTCAAACACACGCAAGGGACGTTTCGTAATGGACTTCCTCGTCACCCAGAGATAAAAGACAAATGGAAGCACAACCAGACTCATCGCGCTATATTTGCTGGAGATCGCCAAACCAGCGGAATAAAACGTTGCATACAGCCAGCCGCGCTGACCTTTGGTCTTGTACAAGACGAGGAAGAAAATCGTCAGCATCGAGAAGAATGTGACGGAGGTATCGTTGTGAGCGAAATGTCCATTATGGATCATTTCGCTGTTGACCAATACGAGCAGTCCACTTAACCCCGAGACGAACACGTTGTAGCCCATCCGGCGGGGAATGAGATAGGCAAGCACAATTGTCAACCCGACCAAAGTTGCAGAAAGGACGCGCGCCGCGATCAAAACTTCGGTTTCGGTTTGACCGAGTGCCAGCAGTAGCTTTCCCAGCCCGAACATCATGTAGATCGGTAGATGAGGGTGATTGTAGTTACTTGTGTCAAAATCGTAATTCGTATGCAGGGCACGGATGGCGATATACACGACTTCATCCGGGTGCCAGATATTCGGCGCGCCCCAGGCAATGCCAGGTATCGTCAGCATGAGGAAGACAATGAACAATGCCAGGGGAATCAAAAACTCATTTCTAACCAAAAATGAAGAGTGAATTCCACCGAGACTTTGTTGGGAGGGAGAGAGGGCTCGATCTTGGGCGCGTTCGGTCATCTTTAGATACTTTTCGATTTCCAGTTTACCACCGCTAGGCTGAGGATAACCAATAGCGTCCCGGCGATCAATTGCCAGGAAAGCCTTTCATGCAGGAACATCACCCCGAGCAGGACGCCACCGATCGGGAACAGGTAGGTGACCATGCTCGTGCGGGTCGGTCCGATTTCGTGAAGCAAATAATAAGATAAGACGAACGCCAGGCCGGAACCAAAGACACCCAGAAAAACTAGAGCGATCCATGTCACTGCCAGGTGCGGAATCTTCACCGGGCTCTCGATCCAAACTGTTGCCGGCCACATGATCGCGGTAGCAGATAGCAATGGCCCGGCACTACGCAAGATTCCCGGCGTCCCTTCCGTGGTTCGGCGCGCAAATACACTGCTGCCGGCATAAAAAATACAGGCGAGCACCACCGCCGCTTGTCCCAATACAGAACCGAACGATGCGCCGATATCCTTGCTCATCAGGATCACTACACCTGCAAATCCAATCAACAACCCGACCACTTTCGGTACAGTCATTTTGTCATCGCGCAGGAGATAGTGGGCGATCAGAATGGTAAAGAGCGGGACGGTCGCATCCAGAATAGCAGCCACCGCTGAGTCGATGGATTGCTCACCCCACGAGATCAGAAAGAAGGGAATCGCGACATTAGTGATGCCGAGCAGCAAGAGCGGACTCCATCCCTTGAATGTGTGCGGCAGCGAAACCCGCTGCACCAGGATGATAACGATTCCGAATAAAAGACCGAACAGCACTCGAAAAGCAACCAGGGTGATGGGTCCCACTTCCTGTACGGCGATCTTGATCCACATGAAAGAGGAACTCCAGATCGCGCCGAGCAATAAAAAAACGAACCAGTGCTTTGGCTTCAAGAAAAACTCCTCATTACTATCCTATGTTGGGTAAGGAATGCCGACCCGCCATTGCGAGCAGAATGCTTAACGACCCCGAAGGATCGTCTCTAAGCGATCATGGCCCCTTCCAATCTCAAGAGCCATTCCTTCGTCCTCAAGCCTTCGCCGCCGCCATAGCCATGCAGTTTGCCATCCCGGCCGATGACGCGGTGACAGGGAATGACGATCGGCATCGGGTTGGTGGCGTTGGCGCGTCCCACTGCCCGTGAAGCATTCGGTCGGCCGATCTCGAGGGCGATATCGTGATAGGTGCATGTCTCCCCGTATGAAATGCGAAAAACCGCCTGCAGCGCCTCCCGCTGAAACGGCCGGAACAATGACCAATCGATCGGGATGGTGAAGGCGCTGCGTTTGCCACTCAAATATTCGCGCAGTTCTTTTGCGTATGGCGCGATCTTTTTGGCGTGGGGCTCGATCGAACGATGAAGTTTGCGCAGGTATGAATCAAGCTGCAGCTGAGAGTCCGCCCATTCTACGGCGACCAGGCCCAGGTCCGAGGCGGCGAGGCGCAGGTCTCCGAGGGAAGTCCCATTGATTTCACCGATATAGATTGGGGAAGGGTTTATTTTCATTTGCAATCTCGTTAATTGCCCATCAATGTGGGGCAAACGTAGGGTAATCGTAGGTTTGACGTCAAGCAGGTTTGCGACGGTTATGATAAATTAGAGCCAGTAAGGTGATTTCTCTTCTCCTCCTTTCGCAAGAGAACCGCGGTCGGCGTCCGCGGTTCTCGCAGTTTAAAGGGCCGGTATCAGCATTATAATAATCGCGTTATCTCTTCCTGTGAGGATGTTATGACCGCTCAAATTACGATCATCGGCTTGGGACAAATTGGCGCTTCGATGGGTCTCGCCTTGAAGGCACGAAATCTCGATGTCCGTTTGGTGGGACACGATAAAGATATGGGGATTGCCAGGGAAGCGCAAAAACTTGGCGCTGTGGACGAAATCAAATACAACCTGCCGGCTTCGGTGCGTGACGCAAAGATCATTATCCTTGCCCTGCCATTTGCCGGGATTCGTCAAACGCTGGAGGTAATCGCCTCCGACCTTCAGGAAGGCATTTTGATCCTGGATACCGCTCCCGCCAAGGCGACGGTCGCGGCGTGGACAAAGGAGCTTTTGCCACCCGGACGGTTTTATATTGGTCTCACCCCGGCGATCAACCCCAACTATTTGCACGGCACGGATTTTGGAGTCAAGGCTGCGCGCGCCGACCTCTTCGATAAAGGATTGATGGTGGTTAACGCACCAGCCGGAACGCCCGAAAGTGTCTTCAATCTCACCATGGAACTCGTCAGCCTGTTCGGCGCGGTGCCATTGCTGATGGATACAGCCGAGGCAGATGGCGTCTTTGCGGCGATTCATATGCTGCCGCAGCTCGCCTCTTCCGCGTTGCTGGATGCCACCGTGGATAAACCCGGCTGGCAGGAAGCGCGTAAACTTGCCGGGCGTCCTTATGCTTCTGTGACCTCCGGCTCCGCCTATCATGATGATGTGGATTCGTTGCGCGATGCAGTGCTCGAAAATCGTGAAAATGTGGTCCGGCTCTTAAACACATATATCTCCACCCTGCTCCAGCTACGCGATGAGATCAACGACAATCATCGCGACGCTCTCTCGGAACGATTGGAAGCCGCGCTGAGTGGACGCATCCGTTGGTTCGATGAACGGCTCGCGGCCGACTGGCTGCAACGCGAAGGCCAGCAGGTCGACGTCCCCAGCTTCGGGGAGCGCGTGAACCAGACCTTGTTCGGATCGATGATTTCGGAACGTAAGCCGCGCAAATAGTGCTCGAAGCAATATGACTGAACCCTGTTATTGTTATATCGTTGAATGTGCAGACGGAACATACTACACAGGCTGGGCAGTCGATCCACACCGCCGGGTCGCCGTCCATAACAAGGGGCGCGGGGCGCGTTACACACGCATGCGCCTGCCGGTGAAACTGGTCTACATCGAGGAGCAGCCCGATCGAACGACGGCCATGAAACGCGAACGCGCCATCAAAAAGATGACGCGTGAGCGAAAACAAAAATTGTTTCTGTAGGGAAGTGCAGCCGCCCTTCCCTAAAAGTTTTAATCCGTGAACAGCGGCAAATGCCCTAGCGAAATAATATTTTGCCACTGGGCGCGATCGCCCTCGGTAAAGATCGCCGCCTCTCCAACGACAATCGACCCAGCTTTCTCGAGAATCATTCGCATCCCCTGTAGCGTCGATCCCGTGCTGATCACATCATCCAGAATGATCACCCGCTTGCCCTTCATCATCTCGACATCCTTTTCATCGAGGATGAGTATTTGCGGCTGACCCGTTGTGATCGAGAGCGTCTCGGCTTGCAGCGCCGCCCCCATGTACGGTTTGTATGCCTTGCGCAAAACAACGTATGGCTTCTTAGTCTCCACCGAAAGCGCGTGTGCCAGTGGAATGGACTTGGCTTCGGCGGTGACCAGCACGTCATACTCCTTATCTTGTAATTTTGCACGCAATGCCCTGGCACATGCCTGGACGAATTCCGTATCGCCCAGAATATTCAGAATGGCGATTTTTAATCCAGGCTTGATTTCGAACAGGCGCAGGTCGCGCTTCAAACCGGCAATTTCGACCGAGTACGTTTCACGCTGCGGCATATTTCCTCTGGAGGCTGTGGTGTACACAGACACGGGAAGGGGGATATTTTCGTTCGTAGTTTATCATAATTCAATATATAATCTTTACCGTCAATTCGATTGACCTAGATTTGATTGCCACCATGCTTCCTGACCTGCAACTGAATGATCATCTGCGCCTGCGCAAACAACATCCGTGTGGCTCGTACGAGTGGACGGTGGTCCGCTTGGGCGCAGATATTGGGTTGGAATGCAAGGGTTGTGGCAGACGGATTATGCTGACCCGACGTGAACTTGCAAAGCGACTCAAAACAAACCTCACCGAGCATACTAAGAATGAACAACCTAAACCGTAAAATCCCCCATATCGTTTTTTACTTTTCTGATACCGGCGGTGGACACCGCTCCGCAGCCGAAGCAATCATTGAATCGATACACCTTCAGTATCAGAACCAGGTCACTACAGAGATGGTGGATTTCTTTAAAGATTATGCCCCGCTGCCATTTAACCACGCTGCGGATATGTATCCCTATATGGTCAGAGCGCCGCAGCTCTGGAGTGCCAGCTTTCACGTGACGGACGGGCGTGCTCGGGCTCGTGTTCTCACGACGACGATGTGGCCGATTGCGCGTCGTGCCGCCCGGTCACTCGTGCAAAGTCACCCAGCGGATCTAATTGTGACCGTCCATCCATTTGCGAACTCGTTTGCGTTAAAGGCTTTGGGCAAGGATCGCCCTCCTTTTATCAACGTTGTTACCGATATGGTGACGACGCATGCGCTCTGGTTCGATAATCGCGCAGATCTGATTCTCGTGCCGACCGAAACCGCACGTCAACGAGCGATCAAATACAACATGTCCCCTGAAAAAGTTTGTGTGGTCGGGCTACCTGTTGACGATCGATATTGCCAGCCGCTGGGACCCAAAAGCACCCTGCGCACCAAGCTGGGCTGGCCTGTGGACAAGCCCGTGGTGTTACTGGTCGGAGGTGGCGAAGGGATGGGTCCGCTGGCAAAAACTGCCCAGGCGATAGACACGTCGGGGCTGGACGTCACACTGGTCATCGTTTGTGGGCGGAATCATCGCCTGAAAGCGACTCTGCAGGAATATAAGTGGGAGAATCCCACGTTGATTTATGGCTTTACACGTGACATGCCTGATTTCATGCGCGCCTCCAACTTCATCGTGACGAAGGCGGGACCCGGCACGATCGCCGAAGCTCTCAATGCCCAGCTGCCGATCATCCTGTATTCGAAGCTGCCCGGGCAGGAGGACGGCAACATCACTTTTGTCCAGGAAGAGGGTGCAGGGGTTTGGGCACCCACTCCACAGGAAGTCGTTCGCGCCC
Source organism: Chloroflexota bacterium (assembly GCA_046733915.1). Classification (GTDB taxonomy): domain Bacteria; phylum Chloroflexota; class Anaerolineae; order Anaerolineales; family Villigracilaceae; genus Defluviilinea. The sequence goes on along the minus strand of JBKPQD010000186.1, from coordinate 385 downwards.
TCACCCGCTGGATTTCCCGCCCAGAGGAATATAAAAGAGTGATTGAGAACTGTCGCCGCGCGGGTAGGCCGGAAGCGGCACGCACAATCGCTAAAATTATCGGGGATAAATTGGGATTGGATGTAGAGACGAAAAGTGAAATACAAGGCATCGAATGAAGTCGATCGTTTTTCCAAGTGGGATTGACGTGTCAGGACAAGCGGAATCTTCGAATGATTTATTCCCAGGCAGTTACACCCAAAGATAATTTTCTCACCAGCGGACAAATCATCGAAACGATCCAAAAAGGTCTGAACCACACATTGGACGGTCAACGTGTGCTGGTTCTGGTTCCCGATCATACACGTTCGCTGCCCTTGCCATTTTTATTCCGCGCCCTGGTCGA
>JBKPQD010000185.1:0-2388 GCA_046733915.1 Chloroflexota bacterium | reverse complement strand
GATAATCTTACGGGGAAAAAGAAGATGCGTCAAGTGGTGAGAAGCATTTCGGTAACCTATTTCAATGTTTGCCCCATGGACGGAGTCTTGAACGATGGCAGTTCAACCCAGAGCCGTATGAGCATATTCTTATGCGGTAAGCATGCAAAATTAATGCTCGAACCGTCACTCTTTAAAATGAAAATACGTGAATTATATAGGGCAGGCATCTCGCCTGTTCTATTCATTTCCCAGACAGATGAATATTGGGCACCAAGGATTGTGTCGCCCATGGTATCTTTTATGTAAACCCTGCCCAACCGGCAAAATTTGTTTATGGAGAAAAGATTTTATGAGTTTTGAGACCGATTCGAAAACTGTTCCTGCCCCTTACCAGAATGATCCGCGTATTGAACGGGACTCCAATGGAGTTTGGCATGTGCATGGCTATAGCGAAGCGCGCGAGCTGCTGAAAGAGGAATTGATCCAGGATGGCTTTGGCGCCGAAACACTGCACAAGGTTGGATTCGATGGCGTGCTCTACCTGCGCGGCGAGCAACACCGACAAGTGCGCGCAGCCATCGCCAAGTATTTCAGTCCTACAACCGTTCAGAACACGCATAGGACGATCATCGAAAAAACAGCCGATGCGCTGATGGAAACATTGCAGACCCGCAAGCGCATTAATTTGAAAATCTTAAGCCGCGACATGGCAACGATCATTGCCACGGCGGTGATTGGGTTACGACCTACCCAAGGTTTGATCCGGCGCCTGGATGCGATGCTCCACGCACCGAAACCTTCGCCCAACCCACTGATCGCCAGGTTGCAATACTACGGAAGTCAATATCACCGCTTCGCGTTTTTCTTTGCCGATGTGCTTCCGGCCATTCGACGTAGGCGCAAGCATCCCGAGAATGATGTCATCTCCTACATGCTGTCCAAGAACAAGAACCCCCTCGAGATTTTGGTGGAGTGCATCATCTACGGCGCAGCCGGCATGGCAACCACACAGGAATTCATTTGTATTGTCTTGCTGCACTGTTTGCGCGATCCAAAACTCCGGGCGATCATGACCTCAGACGATATAGCGGCGCGTTACGATGCATTGAATGAAATTCTGCGTCTGGAACCGGTCATTGCCAATATTTATCGCAAGGCACATGAACAGGTTACGTTGAACAGTGAAGGCAGGCATTTCACAATCCCGCCGGGGGAACGGATTGCGTTTCATATCTATGATGTCAATGTGGATGAAAAAGCCGCCGGCGAGCAACCGACCTGTCTGGATCCGCAGCGCCAGGTCGAGAAGGGCGTTTACCGCTCCATGCTGGGATTCGGCTCCGGTCCTCATCGCTGTGCGGGCGAGCATCTCGCTCTTGCCGAGACGGATATCTTCATCCAAAAACTACTGAAGTTACCCGGCCTGCGTATCGAACATGGACCGGACATCATTCGTAACGACACGGTGGAGGGATACGAAGTCAACAACTTGATCGTGGCCGTTGATTGATAGAAAAGGCAGTCTGAACTAGACTGCCTTTCGATTTTGAGTTCTCTGCCCTTATCGATTCCCACCTTTGGTGCGATCGTGACTTGGTATGAATTTATACGTTATGGCTATGGTAGAGGGCGGTTCGCACCTTGCTGGGCAATGGATATTTCGCCTGCGAATTGACCCAAACCACCGGAGGTTGATCAACTTGTAATTGCGATCCACGTACAAGGACCTCACTTAACCGTTGGTAATAGCGGAAGAAGTCGGCTCGATCTCGAAACCCGTAGCGCTGCCAAAAAACCGGGTCATTCCCCTCGGCGCGTTGTTTCAGATGAAGCATGGCAATCTGAAGATCGTTTTGCGTCAGGCGGATGGCATCGACGCCAATGATCAGTACATTCGCCTGTTGGGAAAGGAATTGCCCTAACTTGCTGCATATCGCATCCACAAGGGTCTCCTCGACGGCCGGTACTTCCTCTATCGAGGATTGTGTTTTCTTTCGGATCGTCCGGAGTCGTGTGACCTCCACCAGAAACGTGAGGCTGGTCGTAAAGGTGACGGCAAAATCCGGACTTCGTTTGCGCTCGGATTGCGGAGGCTCGTACACCACGCTCAAAGATGGTTCCTGAAGCAGCAGGTAGGCAGTTTCCAGTTCGAGGCGTAGATCGTACAGGGTCTCGTGGTCTTTGGTGACCCTTAACTTCTTGCGGATTTTGTCACGGAACGTCGTCACAAATGCGGCAAACCGGCGTGACGACCTTAGCCAGGTCTCCATGGACGGAGAAAGAATGTGCGGCTGTCCGTCGAAAAGATATGTATGTAATTCATGGATCAGCATTTCTCAAGGATACATTTCCTTTGCATCTCTGGGAAGAGCCCGGACGTGCTCCAAATGGGCTGTCACTCTGCGA
>JBKPQD010000184.1:0-6457 GCA_046733915.1 Chloroflexota bacterium | reverse complement strand
TAATAAGCGGACAGTTCTGACAGGGAATTTCAAGCCTACGATTGAAATCATATTAGGCCGCGATTTGGAACTGTTTGCCAACCCGGCTTTGGTGGAACGCAATGGATCTGTTTGTCCTCCGTCATCGGCCAGATAAAAATGGATTTTGTCGTATTTGAAAACGAGGCTCGGTGAAAACGCATCAGTGATTGGGACCCCATCCACACTGGCTGCGAAAACCACGTTCGTAATAATCTCCACGTCATAAACAAGTTGTTTTAAACCTGCCTGTTGTTCCACCAGATTGACGAATGCGGCAACTTGGCAGAGGTCGAGAGTAGACGTGGTAGAGTAGGAATTTCCATTAAACGTGGTCTGGGTATTTAGTGGAATTGTGCGTTGCCATCCACTCTGTTTATCCACGAGACGGGCATACATTCGGTAATTGCCTGATATTCCCTGCATGCGATCACTGATGAGAGTGTAGGCGAAGCTGATATTGACAAAACAAGTCAGCTTGGGAAAGATAGGTTCTCCAGCGCGGACCATATCCGTATCATAAACTCCTGGCGCTCCCGTTGCCGAATAAAGATAAGCGCCCTCCTGTTGATAAGTGATTTTCTCGATCGGATGGTTCAGTGGAAGAAAAAACGAATAAATTCCAACGACTAGAAATAACAAAGCGAGAAACCCAAATCCATAGAACGCGCCTTTTGATAGCCTGCTCAGATCTGGCATAAGTAGTTTTCTTCTTTTTTTACGTGGAGATGATCCGCCAAATAGATCAAACATAACAATACCTCCGAGCAAACCAATAATAAGTGATAGATGGATTGGTGCGCGTACCCATTCGACAGCTTTTCCAACTTTCGGAATGTGTATCCACAATTTTCCTAGCACCTCGCTGTCAGACGGCTGATAGGAATCCAACCATGAATTATGGTCACCTTGCATAACAAAGTGATCCAGGTCCGTTGCAATAATTCGATGAAAAACAAAACGGTGCATTTCTTCATTTCGATACACAACTGCGTCGCCCACCTCATAAGCTGATTCCTTCCGCACCAGAACTAGATCGCCCAGACGAAACCGCGGCTCCATGCTATTGCCATCCACAATCACATACGTGACCGCCCCACCCCATTTTGTTGGAGAAAACACGGTCAGGAAGATGAATATAAATAATAAGGACAAAAAGGTTGCAATGGCGGAGGAAGGACGGTAAGCCGGCTTCATGTTGTTTTTGAGACCAGATTTGATCCAGTATTCTCCCGCCAACCTTCATACTCGGGGTATGGCTGGATCAGACCTGGCTTCCTTTATTGCTGTATGTTCAGACTAGTTGCTAGTAGCAACCACGCGTAGCTGATCAATGCTCGAAACAGTTAAGCCGGTTGTATCGCAACTCCAAGTCGTGCCGGTGGTTAGTTCACAGGCATACCACGAACCGGTGGAAGACACCAACTGAACTTGCACATTGGTGGCAGCCGCACCCGTATCGAATGAAACGCTGTCAAGCGTCGATGGGTCAGTTGTATTCAGCTCATAGGCGACACTAGTGATGGTATAGCCGCTAACCGTTCCGGAGCCGTCGCCAGCCTTCGTGTTTGGCACCGTATTGGCTGCGGCAAATGCGTATGTAGCCATCGAGATGGCAATGACAACGAGAACAATGAACAGCATTTTGAAAGGACGAGACATAGATTTTCTCCTTTGCGGCAGATCATATGGTTATGGTCCGCTCAGTGAATGAAGGTTATGAAGGTTGATCATTCACCCGATAAAAAAAGCCTGGCTTTTCAGCCAGGCCCAACAAGCACAAAGATTATTTGTGATCTTCGGCGGCCTGGCGGTCATGGTCGCTTTCGCGGCTGTAGACCCATAGCTTTGCGTCTCCGGTTTTCGCCGGGTTTGCCTTTATCGGATGTTTGTTGCAGGCTGTACTATAGCATGGAGTATCTAATTGCAACCTTGCAATCAAATATTAATGAGTTTTCATAAATGTTGGCTTGAGACTCGCCGTTGAGTTAGATCAACGGATCGTTTTCAAGTCAAATTCTTCTTCAATCAAAACCGGGGCTTGCATGAATTAAGGACTCCACTAGCAGCTGCCAGGCTGATGTCAGAACGAATTCAAGAAGCTGAAACGCCTATGGAATTGGATGAATACTGACATACCCTCAAAAGCCAAAATTGTAATCATTGCCGAAATACCGAGAAGAGGGATTGGCATTTATGTAGTTGTACTGCTCCGTTACAGTTGTAAGCTGAGCAATCCATAAAGTGTTAGGGGGTAAAATATGCTTGCCCTTTAATGACAACAAAGCCTATGGATCATAAAATTCAGAGATTATTGCACTCGCTCGAAAAAGTCAGCCCTGCAATGTGGATGATGTTTGGCACGATCTCTATTACTTTACTTGCTATTTTAGATTACCTTACCGGAACAGAGCTTGCCTTCTCATTATTTTACTTAGCTCCAATTGTCTTGATTACCTGGGAAACAAATTTCGTCCTGGGTCTGGTGATGTCAGTGCTCAGCGCCGTGGCACTCCTAACGGCTGAAATTGTAGGAGGGACACACTATTCGCACGTGATCTATTATTTCCTGAACACGCTCGTGAGAGCCTTGCTTTACATCATCGTGGCGTGGTTTCTAGCGAGACTAAAAAGAGCTCAAGAAAAAGAATACCAGGCTGCGCGGACGGACTTTGTGACTGGCTTGGCAAATAGACGTCATTTTCATGAACTGCTAGGAAGGGAAATTGACCGTATTCGGAGGTACCCTCATTCGATTACCCTGGCTTACATGGATACGGACAATTTCAAGCTAGTCAACGACTTATTCGGCCACGAGGTAGGCGATGAAGTTCTTCGAACTATTGCCAGTGAACTGCAAAGCCAACTACGCAAGACGGATATGGTGGCGCGTTTGGGAGGAGATGAATTTGGATTGCTATTGCCGTCTACCCGCCTAAAAGACGCGCAGGTAGTGATGCCTAGACTGCTCGTCCATCTGAGGGAAGCAATGGGACGCAACAGCTGGCCCATAACCTTCAGTATGGGTGTAATTGTTTGTCAATCTCCACCTCACTCAGTTGAGGAGCTGATTAGTATGGCGGATGAGCTGATGTATGATGTCAAAAACAGCACAAAAGACAATATTTTATGTGCTGTTTGGGATGGCCAAAGATTCCGGAAATCAGAGGTCTGAGTGGATTTTATTCAGTAGGGGACTGGGCAAGCTATTTATTCCATCAATACTTTGATAGATTTGAAAAGAATTCCCCAAGGAGTGCCAGGCAAAAGGCTAATCGAACCCGGGAGACTTAGACAAGGAGGAAAGGTTGCCCGCAAACACCTCGTATGCTCTCCAAACATGGCCAATCACTTTAATACTTTTCTTGGCCTCGTCGAATCAGATGAAGGTAGGAGACGCGCACTTTACAATCCTGCAACGGATACTCGGTCCCGGCCCTCACGTTTTGCGTGATACAGCGCTTGATCTGCAGCATGTAGAACACTTTCGATAGTTTCGCCCTGTTGCGGGTAGACAGCCACGCCTGCAGACAGCGTGATTGTCTCATGAGTATCTTTCACACCTTGTATCCGTAGATGTCTTGCTTCCTGCAGCAGATATTCAGCGCGCTGCCGAGCCACCTCCAGATCAGCATCTGGCATGATCAATGTAAACTCTTCACCGCCATAACGACAGGCAATATCCGCAGCGCGAATATGATTTTGCATGAATTCGCCGAGTTTACGTAGGAACGCATCTCCGGCTGCATGACCATATGTATCATTGAAGCTTTTGAAGTGATCAATATCGATCATGATAATGCCCAGCGGGCGTTGTTGCCGCCGTACGCGTTCCACGTGTTGTTTGAGCGCTTCGTCCATGTACCGGCGATTGTATAGGCCTGTGATTGGGTCGCGAATGGACTGCTCACGCAACGCCTCGCGCAATTTCAAATTGGATAAAGCCATTGCAGCCTGTTCCAGAACGGTATGGATCAATTGCAATTTGGCGTCATCTAAATTCTCTTTTTGCTCTGATTGCACATACAGAAGGCCAATGGTCTCATCGTGGATCTGTAGTGGAAGACAATACGAAATAGCCGGTGGCGGATGTGGGAGATGTAGGCAAAATGATCCGGCTCCATCCTCCCGTAGAGGGAGAATTTGACCGTCGCGCAACACCTGACAATTCTCTGGGGCAAACGTTTGCTCAGCAAGTGACAGTTCTCCCCATGAGGCACGAGCACGTACCAATGTGCGGTTCGCATTAAGTAAATAAAGCGCGCCCGCAGTGCCTGGGAACAGCTGCATCAACGAGTCACTAATAATGGTGTAAGCGTCCTCTGCAGACGGGCAGGCTTGCAGGCGATGACTCATTTCATTAAGCAGGGCGATCTCGTAGTTCCGACGTTCAAGCTCATTCAAAAACTGCCGCATCTGTTCATTCGCCTGCAGAAGTGTCGATTCCATATATTTGCGCTCTGTGATATCCATCATGGCACCGATCATCCGATACGGCTTGCCCCTGTCTGCGCGAAGAATATAACCACGGTCCATGATATCGGCGAAGGTGCCATCTTCCCGTTGAAAGCGATATTCTTTCGACCAGAATTCCATACCACCCTCTAGCGCCTGATCGATCGTATGACGTACCTTGGACAGATCATCGGGATGAATATGATCAAACCACCATTCAGAATTTGTCTGGCTCATCTCAGAGGAAAAATGAAATATCTTTTGGAGTCCTTCGCCCCACCAAATTTGGTTGGTCTGGAGATCCCAGTCCCAGACTGCATCCTTAGTTGCCCAGGCCATCAATTTAAAACGCTCCTCGCTCTGCCGCAAGGCTTCCTCAGCCGCCTTACGGTCAGCGAGTTCTTGTTGGACTCTTTCATAAAGTTCGGCGTTTTCAAGAGCTATCGAAGCCTGGGCTGCAAAAGTTGTGATAGCCGGAACATCGAGCGGGCTCAAGTTCGATCCATTTACCGCGATTAGCCCGCATGGTATATCGTTGGCGATCAAAGGAGCGCAAATGAAGTAATTTGTGTTTAACCTTTTGGCAATTCCACCTGCTAAGGGCCGCAAGGCGGCGGGAAGAAGCTTGGCAACCTCCCGGTCACTGACGGCCCTACAAGTTGTTTTGCCGCTCTCGATGACCTCTTGCAAAATGCTTCCTGGACTAAGTGGCACGCGGTATCTCCGCGTCGAGAGCCCGGTAAACTTCTCCAGTGTAGACACCATTTTAGAAGAAGCATTGGTATAGGTAATGAATAAGCCGTTACTATCGTTTGCGAGCTCGAGAACCCAGACTCGGTAGTTGAGGCTAGACATGCCGACCCCAATCGCCCGGTAGGCTTCTTCAGCTGTATGTGCACGTTGAACAGCTTGGATTACATTGTTGAGAGCAAAAAGTAAAATTTGACTGCGCCTTGACTCTTCGACAGAGCGCTGCAGTGCAGCTTCCACCTGTTTGCGCTCAATCGCGATCGCCACTTGGCCCGCAATGGAAGCCATAAAATCTTTGTCATGATCCGAGTATCGGTCTGATTGTTCATAGTCTTGCACGACGATTACACCGATGGTTTCATTTGCCTTTTTCAAAGGTATACCGAGCCACGATGGCGAGTTAGTGCCTATCAGCTCAACTTCACCCTGCGCTGCCAAGTTATCGAATCGAGCCTGCGTTAAAAGGAGTGGTTGCCCCGTCCTGAACACATAGGCACTGATACTCTTTTCTAATTTCGATGGAGGAGAAGGTGGATCGTACTTGTCTACGGAGTAGACTTCTTCAAACAAATTCGTCTCTTTATTATGAAAAATAATGAAGAAATTTTCGGCATAAATTACTTTCGCGATGGAAAAATGAACCAACTTCAGGAATTCCTGTAAATCGTTGCTAGCCGACAGACCTTGCATGATCTCCAGAAGCACTTGCCGCTCGGCTTCTTGTCGCTCAAGTCCAGTAATCTAGGGTAATATCGACATTTCTAAATTATTCACGTGGAAATTTTATTCTGAAAGCCGTCTAAAAATATTTTCAGTTTTGTAATCTCACTCGATGGATATATTTTCTTAATCGCTGTTTGACGACCAGAACCCGGATTACCAATATGAACTTAGGAGAACTCGCAGTCCTATGGCCGGTATGCCCCAGCTTTTGTCGGACAACACGGTAAGTATCTCTATCGGAAGATGAGATATTTCCGGTTGAAATAGCAAAGCATTTACGGTGTCAAGCTGACTGACGAAAAGATCAATCGTGCGAAGCGGCAAAGAAAACCGGAGATCTGTTTTCTGCATGAGCAAGATTTGATGGGATCGCGGCTAACGCAAATACTGCGCATCCAGAAGGGATAAATTTTGAATGGACCCAGTAATTTCTCCGTGCCAAGGCATGATAAATGATAACGTCTGCCGTTCTTTGCGTTGTCCTTCTCTAAACAATGGATTGGGTATAAAC
>JBKPQD010000183.1:0-2288 GCA_046733915.1 Chloroflexota bacterium | reverse complement strand
GGAGAGGGGCTAGGGGTGGGGATTCTTTACTCGACCACCGATGTATTCACAAACTCTCGCGCCAGCAGCGCTTTCTTTCTCTGCGCGCCATAACGATAATTTCCAAAATCGCCGACCTTGCGTATCACCCGGTGACAGGGGATCAGGACCGCGACGGGATTGTGTCCAACCGCCGACCCGACGGCGCGTGAGGCGCTCGGCTGTCCGATCCGCCGGGCGAGGCCCTCGTAGGTGGTCACAGTCCCCACCGGAACCTGCAATAGTGCTTCCCAAACCTTCAATTGAAAGTTTGTCCCGCGCAGGTGCAAGTTCAGCGGCTTGATCCGGTCAGTGAAGCGCAGGCTAAAAATCGGTTCGACTAACGCTGCGGTAGATCGATAATCTTCGATCATCTTGGCTTCCTTCCACTGGGTGACGAGATTGTCTATCGCATCGCCTTCAGTGGTTTGCACAAAGCCCAGGTGACAAATGCCGTGTTCTGTCAATCCAATCAGACACTTGCCAAAGGGCGTCAGGTGCACTCCGTAGCGAATCGTGACGCCCTCGCCATGCGACTTGTATTCGCCGGGTGTCACCGCTTCGGTCGTCACAAAGAGATCGTGCAAACGCCCGAGGCTGGAGAGTCCCACCTGGTGGGTGGTATCCAGCAAGTTCTCAGAACGGCTGAGCAGATCTTTGGCACCTTCCTTGGTCAGGAACTGTAAAAAGCGCTTGGGGCTCACGCCGGCCCAACGGGTGAACAACCGCTGGAAGTGGAATTCGCTCAAACCGATGTTGGCGGCCACTTCTTCGAGGCTTGGCTGTTCTCGATAATGATTTTCAAGGTACAAGATCGCTTGCTCGATACGCTGGTAATCTTCAGAGCTCTGTTTGTAAACTGTTTGCGTGTTCATAGTCTCTCCTTTAGATTGTATTCTATGAACATCTCTTTCGTTTGCCGACCCGATTCTTGCTTTCTTCCTCCCGCTCTTTCCAGGAAAGGAACTGAGGTGAGGCAAAAACAAAAAGGCATGTCCGGGACATGCCTTAAACAATAGCCACGCTATTCCATAAAACAGCCCTTCCAAACGAGTGACAGGCGAGCAATCATTGCCTGTGCCACGGCGCTGGTCTTGTCCCGACCGTTACCGGCAGGTTTTCGACCCGAGCAACAGAGTTTTTCGCCCATTTTGGGCGCCTGTTACTCCTCGCGTTTCTTAGGAAGGGAGAAAGGAGTCTGTGACAAACTCCGGAGGCATCCGCTGATCAATCCGATTTTTAGACATGACCACTCTCCGAGAAGGAGAGCAAACGCCCTTAGCATATCTCTCGCGAGACAGAACCTCCACCTCGTGATCCCGTCCAAGGCGGGACCCAGCCGCTTCATCTCCGTTATTCAGTTGTTAACGGCGGCGATTCTACACGTGCACTGGTGCTTCGTCAAGCGTACGTTCCGTTTGCCGAATTGGAACAAATAAGGCAAGTGACCTTTTAAGCGTGATACGTCTTCCGCATATGGGCGAAAATGGTGATTGAAAAAGAAATCAATGTTGGATAAGATAGGGCAACTTTTCGCCGGAGGCATCATGCAAATGAAACATTCCATTCGAGATTACATTGAAGTGGTCCACGACGGCATCCCGAAGCATTTCGATGCTGGGGGACAAAAGAAGAAAGTAGTCATCGTCGGGGCGGGTCTGGCCGGGCTCTCCGCCGCGTATGAGCTGCTCAGAGCGGGCCATGAGCCGCTGATCCTGGAGGCACAACACCGCGTGGGCGGACGGGTCTACACCATGCGTGAGCCTTTTTCGCGCGGCTTGTATGGCGAAGCAGGTGCGATGCGCATTCCGCGTTCCCATGAGCTGACGATTGCTTATATCAATAAGTTTGGCTTGCAGACCTGCGAATTTCCGATGGGCAATCCGCAGGCGTATGTTTGTATTGGCGGCGTAAAGCGACGGCTGGCGGATGTGATCGCCGATCCAGACTGCATGGGCTTTGAAGTCGCGGAGGTGGAAAAGGGAAAAATCTCGGGCAGATATTGGGAAGATACGATCCGCCCTCTGGTGGAAAAGATTGAGCTGGAGGGCGAGGCGGGCTGGGAGCAGATCAATATGGAATACGATCAGTATTCCGTGCGCGAGTTTCTCGAGCTCAAGGGTTGGTCCGAGGGCATGATCGAGATGTTCGGTCTGCTTAACAACCAGGAGGCGATGATGAACTCGTCCTTCCTGGAATTATTCCGGGAAGATGGCGGCAACTATTACACGAACATGTGCCAGATCGCCGGCGGCGCGGATCACCTTCCG
>JBKPQD010000182.1:0-15741 GCA_046733915.1 Chloroflexota bacterium | reverse complement strand
GTGATGTATGTCTCGTGGGCTCGGAGATGTGTATAAGAGACAGATATGAACGAGTGGTCTGAAATGAACAAGGTTTATAACACTTACTTCCATCAGCATGTACCGGCGCGCAGTGCGCTGGGGGCAAACGGACTGGCAATGGGAGCACGGGTGGAGATTGAGTGCGTTGCAGTGCTTCGATAACGCATCCTTACCAGGGAATACAAATTTTCGTTGGTGGTTAGCTCCATTCCAGCCTGCTTAAATCAGTGGCGCTGGTATTATGCTCATCCTATGAACATCGTCAACAAACTCAAGACTCTTTATAACGAGTATCCGCGTCAATATTGGCTGATGATCAGCGGCATTGTGCTTTCCACAGCGGGTGGGAGCATGATCTGGCCCTTCCTGATTATTTATGCCAGTGGCAAATTAAGTTTGCCTCTAAGTAAAGTTGCTGCTCTAATCTCCATCAACGCAGGGACAGGTCTGATCGCCTCTCTGATCGCGGGCACGCTTGCCGATAAGGTCGGTCGCAAAATCGTAATGAACTTCAGCCTCACGCTGAACGGCATCGCCTATTTCCTGCTCATGTATGCTCACACATATTCACAATTTACGGGGCTGATGATTCTGGTGGGTTTGTCGAACCCGCTGTACCAGGTCGGCGCGGACGCGATGCTGGCGGATATCATCCCCTCTGAAAAGCGGACCGATGCATTCGCTATTAACCGGATTGCTAACAACGCCGCCTTCGCCATGGGTCCCGCCATTGGCGGATTCCTTGCTACCCGTTCTTATAATCTTGCTTTTTACGCGGCCGGAATTGGATTTCTTAGCTATAGTATTCTGTTATTCTTCCTTGCCAAAGAAACCCTCGTAATTGCAGCCAAGAGTGAAGCTACTCCATCCGGCCTGGCAGAAGTTGTCCAAAGTTATTCTCGTGTGGGTCACGATCGGGGTTTCCTCGCATTTGTCATGACGCTCAGCATTGGGTTGATCGCCCCTACGTTGCTTTGGATCCTGATGCCCGTGTATTCCAAGACGAATTTTGGTATTTCCGAGAGTCTTTATGGGTGGATTCCTACCACGAATGGTTTGATGTGCGTGTTCGTGCAGTATCCGGTCACACAGATCACCCGCCGCTATCGGACACTACCCGTCCTGGCCATGGGCATGTTGATCTACGCGCTGGGCGCGGGTAGTGTCGCGCTCATGAGCAGCTTCTGGGGCTTTTGGCTCAGTATGGTAATCCTTACCTTGGGGGAGCTTACAGTGGTCTCGACCGCCAGCAAGTACGTTGCAGACCTTGCGCCTGCCGATTTACGTGGGCGCTATATGTCGATTCACTGGCTGGGCTGGGGACTGGCACGTACGCTTTCCCCCATCATCGGCGGGTTTCTGAACGACAGCATTGCGCCACAATCGATCTGGATTGGCGGATTAATGGTCGGGCTCACGAGCGCTCTAGGACTTATCTTCCTAAGCCGCAAATCCATACCCAATCCAGTGCTGCAAACCGACCTCTAGACTGTCGACGATTACTCTACAAGTGGCTTTATCAGGCGGTTAGTCTCGATATTCTGATCTTCCTTTAATTTTCCTTCGATTTTTTTCTTACAGAAGAATAGTATTAAATGGTGTAGTAGAGAACCGATTGGAGGATGTTCATGACAACAGTATTTGATACGGCGCTTGCCAGCAGCGATTTGAGCCTGGACCGCGTTCTGAACGCGGGTTTACCGGTGGCACTTGTTTTCTATGACAAAGAATTGCCGGCTAATTTGCGCCAGGCCGCGGATAGTTTAGCGCGGCAATACGCCGGAAAAATATTGATTGTGACGCTGGCACGGGACGATGCATCCCAATCCATAACACGCTTCAACGTTCGTCAATTCCCGACCATTGTCACGGTGCGTGATGGCAAAAATGTCTCCCGCCAAGAGAACGCCCAGGCTTCTGACCTGCAGCCTCATCTGGCACACCTCGTCGGCGAAGGACCGCTTCCTGCTTCACGCGCCGCGGCTTCAAGTTCGAGCATGAGACGAGAGACGGGCGGAAGTCCTTTAGCAGTGAATGAGGCGGACTTTGAGCGTGAAGTCCTCCGCTCCGACCGTCCCGTACTAATCGATTTTTGGGCGTCATGGTGCGCTCCCTGCCGGATGGTGGCACCCACAATGGAGAAGCTGGCGCGGGAGCAAAACGTACTAAAAGTGGTCAAAGTAGATGTGGACGCAAACCCGGGCCTGGCAAGCCGTTACCGCGCCATGAGCATTCCCACGATGATCGTCATCAAAGGCGGTCAAGAGGTAGATCGCTGGGTCGGCGCGCTTCCGGAACAAGCGATTCGCAACCGGGTAGCACGCTGGATCCAGGACGCGTCTCAGCCCGCCTAGTCGAAGCTTTTTGACAGGAGCTAGAACTATGATCACATCTTCTCAAGAGAGGCTTCATGAACTGGAAGCGCGTTTCATGGAGCTCGAAGATAATTTATCTGACACGCCAGAGAAAGAAGCGATCTCCATTCTCCATGCTATGCTCCAGGAAAGCCTGAAGACTAGAAATTCATTTTCCTCTGGCAATGTCGGAAGCCAGCGTTCCGGTGTTACGCTGGAAACGATTGCCAATCTCTATAAGCAAGCTCCTGGCATGGAGGGAGATGTAGAAAACAGCGGCTTACCGGTGGGCATACAGGCGCCGGATTTTGCACTGCCGGACGCTAATGGTAACTTGGTCCGTTTGTCGGATTACCGAGGCAAGCATGTGGTACTGGTATTCTATCCATTGGATTGGAGTCCGGCTTGCAGTGACCAGCTGAGTTTGTATCAAAGCGAGCTTGCCGAGTTCGAACGTGCCAACGCCCAATTACTTTGTGTATCGGTCGATAGTATTTACAGCCACGGTGCCTGGGCGGCGGTGCGCGAACTGACCTTTCCCCTCTTAGCCGATTTCCATCCGAAGGGAAAAGTCGCGCGCCAGTACGGCGTGATGCGCGATTCAACCGGATTCTCGGAGCGCGCCCTTTACATTATCGACACCGAAGGCACGATTCGTTACAAGCATATCTCGCCGAAGCTTAATCATATCCCGGATATTTACGAGCTCTTGGACCAGTTGAAACAACTGGAGCCAGGTCTTGCCGGTGAAACAGCGAAGTAAGAAAGGAGGCCGCCATGTTTTCGATACGTTCGCCCTATACATATCGATCAGCAGGTCGCTCGAGAGTGCCACCCATTGTTGTGTTTGGAACCAGCTGGTGCGCGGCATCGCAGATGGTACGCCGTTATCTGGACCGGCTCGGTATTCCGTATGAATATCGCGACATGGAATATGACCTCGATGCGGCGCGCCGTGTCCAGTGGTGGACAGGAGGCTCGTTCAGCCATCCGACGGTGCAGATTGGCGGCCAGATTCTCGTCGAGCCAAGCCTTGACGAGCTGGATTGGACCCTCAGCCGGTTCGGGGTGATTTAGTCAACCCGATGAAATAAAACCAGATGCAAATGTTTGCATCTGGTTTTTATTTTGTTCGACAGTGTTTCAATCAGCCTTCCAGCATTTCTTCCAATCTCTTCTTGATCTCTTTCCACTCCGTATCCAAAATAGAATAAAACACGGAATGGCGGATATATCCGTCCGGCAGAATCATGTGATTCCGCAGCACGCCCTCCTTGACGGCGCCAATCCGCTCGATTGCCTTTTGTGAGCGTTCATTTCGAAGATCCGTTTTCAACTGCACACGAATACAACCCAGGGTTTCAAAGGCGTGGCGCAAAAGCAGGTATTTACATTCCGTATTCACGATCGTCCGCTGGAACTCGAGTCCATACCAGGTGCCGCCAATTTCCAGGCCGCGGTCTTTGGGCATGATATTCATATAACGGGTTGCGCCCGCGACATGCCCCGAGGCCAGATGGCTGGCGACGAAAGGGACATCGGTTCCTGCTGCAGCACGTGAAAGAATGTCGCGCACCCAGTTGCCCATGTCTTCGGTCGAATTCATGCTACCGTAAACCATAAAACCCCAGAACGGTTGCCCCACTCCAATTTCAGCCAATGCAGGGATATGCTCCTCCGTCAACGGCTCAAGACGGACATGTTTGCCTTGCAATATAACGGGTTTTACTTCCATATCAGCCATTCTTCTTCCTTGGTATCCTGCGTGGGTAAATACGGCATCTGCGGTCCGTTCACGCCCAGAAATTCAGCCAATGCAGCGCGCATCGCTGTGCGATCGTCCCACAGGTGCTCGCGCCCGCCAAAGCACATGGATTGTTCATGTCCCTTGCCACACGCCAGGACAATGTCACCGGGACGTGCCAGTTTCAACGCAAAGCGGATCGCTTCGCCACGGTCCGGGATACGCCAAAAGGTTTCGCCTTCGATTCCGCCTCTGGATCTCGCGCCCGCTGCCATTTCCTCCAGGATTCCCTCGAGCGACTCGCTGCGCGGGTCTTCCGCGGTGAGCACGGTCAGATCGGCTAATTCTGCCGAGGTCTCTGCCATCATGCGCCGCTTGGCTTTATCGCGCAGACCCGCCGAACCAAATACGGCAATGATCCGCGGTTGTGTCACGGGGACAGGCGGCTGCTTGTCCTGTCGATGGGTTAACATTTCCCGTGCCGCTTCTAATGTCACCTTCAGCGCGTTTGGTGTATGCGCAAAATCTACGATCGCGGTGAAGTTCTGGCCCAAATCAATCACCTCCATCCGACCGGGAATACCTTCAAGAGAGGCAATCCCTTGCGCAGCAGTTTCAGGATGGATATTTAAACCGCAAATCGTGGCCGTCAACGCGGCAAGACAGTTCGAAACGTTGTAAGCTCCAACTAGTTTTGTCGTGACATTTACGCCGAATTGCTTGCCCTGTGCCTGGAAATGGATTCCCGCTGGGCTGTACTCGATATTTGTCGCATGAACATCGGCATCAGGATTCAGCCCATAATTTATCTTGTTCACTTTGACAAAGTCATTCAAAAAATCAAACGATAGCGTATCGTCGCGATTAATGACACCTAGGCGCGGGTTGCCCTGCGGCTTGGGAACTGTGATTTCCAGGCTTGAAAATAATCTCGCTTTCGCGGCGCGATAGTTCTCATAGGATCCGTGTTCATCCATGTGCTCGTGAGTAATATTCGTAACGACTCCAATATCGAACTCACAGGCATCCACACGATACTGCGCCCAACCGTGAGATGTCGTTTCCAAAACAACATGTGTTAAACCGGCGTCGACCATGCGTGCCAGATATGCCTGCACATCATGCGCGTCTGGGGTCGTAACGTGGAATCCGGTATCCAGCACTTCGTCGCCGATCACTGCGTTGACAGTGGATACCATACCCGCTTGGATCCCGGCGGCAAGCAAAATCTTGTATATCAAATTGGTCGTTGTCGTCTTGCCATCCGTGCCGGTCACACCGATCACTGTCATTTTGCGGGCGGGCCAATTGTGGAAGGATGCCGCGATCCATGTTAAGGCACGACGCGGGTTGTCCAATTGGACATACGGCACAGACAGCCCGCCAATCTCCCGTTCTCCAACAACGGCTGCGGCGCCATGCTCAATGGCGTTTTGGATGTAGTGATGGCTGTCCACATTTGCGCCCTTCATGGCAACAAATAGATGACCGCGCTTCACCGCGCGACTGTCAATGGAAATCCCGGTGATGGAAACATCAGGAGCATTTGCCTGGACGAAGGGTGCAGGCAACTCGGCAAAGATCTGCTGGAGAGATTTTTGATCGGTCATGATATTAAATAGAAAGAGGGTTTTGACAATTGTATGCCCAAACCCTCCGTCTTACCAAAAGAATTACTTGAGGCTCTGACGCAGACCTTCGAGTCTGCCGGCGACCGAACCGTTAAGTACCTTATCACCAACCTTGATCACCAACCCACCTAAAATCGACGGATCGACCCGGAAGGCAATATCTTTTGCACCAGCTTTGGCGAGCACATCCTGACGAACGGCGGCTTCCTCTGCCTGAGTCAAGGGCAAGGCGCTGGTTACTTCAGCAGTTTCGCCCTGGAAATTCGAACCATCGAGGACGACTACCTTACCAGATTTGACGCCAGAGAAAAACTCATCCAGCAAGGCGCGCTGTTTCTTTTCATCCAGCGCTTCGCTTACGAGCTTATTTGCCGCGGCAATCGCCAGGGATACAACCTGGCTGCGCAGATCGCCAAGAACGCGATTTCGCTCCACTTCGGCTTCGGCGATGGCAGCATCGCGGGCTTTAGCAGCCTCCGCTTCGGCGGTGGCTTTGAGATCCCGCCCGGCGGTAGCAGCACGTTCGGTCGCTTCGGCAACGATCTTGCTGGCTTCTGTCTGCGCATCGCCGATAATCTTCGAGGCCTGCTTTTCCGCATCTTCACGAGCTTGCGCGGCGACGCGGGCGTCTTCCAGACCTTGGGCAATTTTTTGTTTACGGGTCTCCATCATGTTCAGCAGCGGCTGGTAGACCCAGGCGTTCAACGTGAGGAACACGATGATGAATGCAATGATCTGAACGATGATGAGACCGAGATTGATACCAAGTGCTTCCATGTATTGCTCCTATTCCCTACACAACCTTGAAGAGCATCAGGAACGCGATGACCAGACAGTAGATTGCGATCGCTTCAGAGAATGCAATACCAAGAATCATGTTGGTCAACAGGTTACCATACGTATCCGGGTTGCGTGCCATACCGGTAAGTGCGCCCTGCACACTGAGACCAATTCCCACACCGGCACCCGCCGCGCCAATCATCGCCAGACCTGCGCCCACATAGCGCATCGCATCCAAAATGTTACCTTCCATGTTTACAGCCTCCTTAGGTTTATCCTGATAGTTTTGTTTAGTGAGCTTCTGCGTGTTCTTCGCCATGACCCTGGGTGGCTTGTGCCATAAATACCATGGTTAACATCCCGAACACGAACGCTTGAATAACACCGACGAACAATTCGAACATCATGATCATCGCCGGCATAATGGAAAACTTACCCAGTAATCCCGCTACGATCGCAACGAGCACGATGCCTGCAAACATATTCCCGAACAGACGGAAGGCAAATGAGAGAATCTTGGAAAGCTCTGAGATCAACTCGAGCAAGCCAACCAAAAAGTCCATCGCGCCGAAGAACGGCACCTTGAACATTCTGCGGGTGTTAAAGAATTTGCTGAGATAGCCGGCTCCCTGAGCACGGAAACCAATCACCTGGATCATCACCACGGCGATGATTGCCAGTGCGGCAGTGAAGTTCAAGTCGACGGAAATGCCACGGAAGAAAGGAGCCAGAACATAACCTCCCTCTTCAACCTTGCCGGGCACAAGGGATGCCCAATTGCCAAATAACGGAGCCGTTGCATACCCTTCCCCATGCGCGGGATGCAATACACCGATCGATTCAAATCCCGGAATGAGCTTGAGCAGATTCGCAAAGAGCACATAAATCATGATCGTGGCAAACCAGGGAAAGATTGCCCGTGCCCATTTTGTCCCCGCCGAGCCTTCGGTCAAGTTATAGAGCATTTCCAGGATGGCTTCCATCAGGTTGCCAATGCCGCGCGGCACCAAGTCTGTTCGCGCGCTCTGGTTCAACGAACGATTGGTGAAATAGGCGATCACGACCAGCAGGATCACCGTCAGAACCAATGTGGGAAGAGTATTCACCAAGTAGAGATGTCCCAATCCAAGAAAGTTCTCGACGATCGGTTCCTCGATCAATTTTTCAGGAGCCACTGCGATTTCCGGTTGAATTGGCGCAAAAACACTGCCCAGCCAAAATCCTAAAATTAGCAGGACCAGCACGACCCACCGGCGCCAGGGTCTACGTTTTTCTTGTTCCAATGCCGCCTCCTATGACGAAGTTTCAGAATCCGTTTCTGCTTTATCCTTCAACCGTGCCAGCGTCCTGCGCGCCACAACGAGCATTACGATCACCGAGACGGGAATTCCAGCTAACAGCAGAGCCAGTGTAAAAACCGGCTTTGTTCCGAACGTTTTATCCAGCCACAATCCGCCAAAAACAGAAGCCAAAATGATGATCAGGGTCAGGCATCCTACCTGTCCAACCATCACAATCAACAAGGTACCGAGAATGCCTCTGCCTTTCTGTTCCGATTGTGCCATATTGCACGAATTATACTCACAGATGGAGTGAATGTCAAATTGCTAGTAATCAGATAACATACATCCGCTTCGATCCAAGCCTCCGCCTTTCGCCGTTTTAGAAAAGATTCAACGCTGCCGCGTTTGACCAGCTAAACCACGGCGCAAAGACAGTACCGATCAGAATCACGCCAAGCACCAAAACTGCTAACGCAATCGCGTATGGACGTGTCAAACTCACCGGATGATTCTCCTCATCCTGTTGAGGCATGCGATATAAGTAGACGTACTTTAGAACATTCAAATAGTAGTACACACCGACGATTGAATTGATGATACCGATAATCACCAGCCAAACGTAGCCTGCCTGGATACCTGCAGCAAATACGAATACTTTTGCCACAAAACCTCCAAACGGAGGCATCCCTGCCAAGGAAAGGAAGGCTGCCAGCATCATTAATGCGAGGGTAGGGCTGCGACGGCTCATCCCTGCGTAATCCTGAAGATCCTCGCAGCCTGTCGTTCCACTGAACGCCATGACAATGCCGAAGGCGAGCAAATTTGTGAGGATATATGCAGCCAGATAGAACACCACGCTCGCCGCACCCAGCTGAGTCCATTGGGGATTCACCTTTGAAAAAGCGACAACGCCGATCAAGGCGTAACCCGCATGAGAGACGGACGAGAAGGCGATCAGACGCTTAATATTCGTTTGGCCCAAAGCAAGTAAATTACCAACGGTCATGGTAATGGCAGCAAGGATCGCAAGCGCCATCGTCCAAGAGAGGGCAAAATCAGGAAATGCAACAAAAAATAGACGCACAAGCACCGCAAAGCCGGCAGCCTTCGAAGCCGTAGACAAAAAGCCAGCCACCGGGGTCGGGGCACCCTCATATACATCCGGTGCCCAAAAATGGAATGGAACAATGGAAACCTTGAACCCAATCCCCACGAGGATCAGACCTAGCACACCGAATGCGCCCAACCGGGATAAGCCGCCGGCCGTAAACATCCCTGCCAGTTGATAGATGTTTGTTGTGCCGGCGAAGCCGAAGACCAGACTGAAACCGTACAGCATAACGGTGGATGTCAGCGCACCAAAGAGCAAATATTTGAAACCAGCTTCCGTCGACTTAGGATCTCCAAGCATAAACCCCGAAAGAACATATAGCGGAATAGAAGTTGTTTCAATCGAAAGATAGAGCATCACCAGATCCGCAGAAACTGCCATCAAATTCATGCCAAGCAGCGAGGCAAGCAACAGTAGATATGCTTCGCCACGCTGTCCGACCTTTTCATTGTCCATGAGCAACAGCGCTGTCGCTGCACCTGCGAACATAAACAACATCTTGAAAAAGAAGCCCAGCCAATCGAAGCGAACCATTCCACCAAGTGTAGTTGTAGGCTGCCCCGGTTGGCCAATCAGGAAGCTGATAGCCATCGCTGCCAGCAGTCCACCGGCAGTGAGCCAGCCGACATTACGACGTTTTTCCTCTTTCCAAAATGGCTCCACAACCAGGATAATAATCCCCAGCGTCAGGATCAGAATTTCGGGCAGAATGGAGGCAAACATCGTGGAAGTAAACATTATGCACCTCCCAGTAAGCGAAGGATATTCGCAACGCCAGTTTGCACCATTGGCACCATCACACCGGGAAACAAACCAATCGTGATCATGAACAAACAAAGCGTCGTAATCGCAACTTTATCGAGTATTGTGATATCCGTGATATGACCTTCAAGTTTTTCAGGCATATCCGCAAAGAAAACCTGTCGAATATTCCTCATAATATAGGCAGCGGTGATGATGATCGAAATGCTTGCAATCACGGCAACCAGCCACTGAGCGCCCCAGACACCCATGAAGATCGGGAATTCGGCAATAAAGCCTGAGAAGCCTGGCATGCCCATCGAGACAAGACCACCGATAATAAATCCAACGGCGGCGAACGGCATGACTTTGCTGATCCCTCCCAACTCCGGAATTTGGCGAGTATGCGACCGGTCGTAGATCATGCCCGTGACGGCAAAGAAGAGAGCCGTCATCACACCATGAGAGAACATCTGCACGCCAGCACCGGTGAGTCCCACTTTATTGAGGGTGGAGAAACCGAGCATCACCAGACCCATATGAGAGACAGAGGAGAAACCGATCATGTATTTCAGATCTGTCTGAACGAAAGCAATATAAGCACCATAAACAACCGCAACCCCTGCGAAAAGCATGATCAGCCAGGACCAGTATTTGGCGCCTTCGGGCAGGAGCATGATACCAACCCGCAACGCGGCGAAGGCGCCCAGCTTCATCAGCACGCCTGCGTGGAACATGGACACGGCCGTCGGGGCAGCGACGTGTCCATCCGGCGACCAATTGTGGAAGGGCCAGATACCACCTAGAACAGCGAAGCCAAGGAAGACAGGCAGGAACCAGATATTCTGGAAAGTCTGCGAATAGCCTGCCTTTTCCATTTGAAGCATATCAAAGGAGAGCACACCTGTGTTCTGATACTGTGCCCAGTACATCACCAGCACACCAACCAGCGCCACTACCGAGCCAACAAACAAATACAGGGTTAGCTTCATGGCAGCGTATTCTCTCGTCACAGCCCAACCCCAAATCACGATGAGCAAGTACATTGGAAAGACCGCAATCTCGTAAAAGAAGAATAGCATGAACAGGTCCAGCGAGACAAAAACACCGAACACGCCACTTGCCAGAATAAACAGGAAGGCAAAGAATTCACGCGGCCGGTCCTGGATACCGGCCATCACATGCTGGTCATCATCGCCCCACGAGATAAGTACGCCCGTGAACATAACCACGCCTGTCAGCAGGACGAGCGGCGTGCTCATGCCGTCCACGCCGAACTGCAGACTGATGCCAAGAACGGGCAGCCAGTTATATTTTTCGACGAATTGGTAGCCACCCGCAGCTTGGTTGTAATGCAAATACACCCAGAACGAAAGGATGAGTGCGAAGGTAGCAGCGGCTAATGCTACCGCGCGGGTTTCGTTCTTGCGCTGGGCAGGCAGTAGTAGCATGATTACAGCTGCGACCGTTGGCGTAAACGTGATGATACTAAGTACAGGAAAATTCATCATCCACCTCTTAGAAAAGCATGACCACGGCTTTGTTGATCACATCGAGGATCCATGCCGGGTAGATGCCGATCCATAGAATCAGGACCATCAACGGAACCATGACAAGGACTTCGCGCGTGTTGATCTCGGTCAACCGGTGTTCACCATGTGCCCAATGTTCGTTCATGGGACCATGCAGTACTTTCTTAATTCCTTTCAAGATATAGGCACCCGTGAAGAGCAAACCGAGCATTGATATGGCAGTGTAGACAGTCAGGATGGGATATGCACCCCGTACCACCAGAAACTCAGAAATAAATCCGTTGAGACCGGGCAAACCGAGCGACGCCATACTGGTAAAGATCAGAATGCCACCATAGACAGGAACCAATGGGAACAAGCCGCCGAACTCTTCGAGATTACGAGTGTGTGTCCGCTCGTAGATAACACCGACCAGGAAAAACATTCCCGCGGCGGAAAGTCCATGATTGAACATCTGCAGGATCGCTCCATTTAAGGCGATCGTCGCATCTGTTGTTCCTGCCGCGAACGCCGCGGCGGCAATACCTAGCACCACAAAGCCCATGTGGTTCACAGAGGAATAAGCGACCAGACGCTTAAAATCGGTTTGCGCGTACGAGGCAAACGCTCCAAAGACAATGGCGGCCGTCGCCAGCAATGCCAGCGCGCCGGCAAAATATTTTGCTTCCACAGGATAGAGCGGAAGAATCAGTCGCAAGAAGCCATAGGCGCCCAGCTTCAACAGTACACCCGCCAGGATCATCGAACCTGCGGTTGGCGCTTCCGTGTGCGCGTCCGGGAGCCAGGTGTGGAAGGGCCACAAAGGCACCTTCACCGCGAAGGCAATTACGAATGCCCAAAAGGCAATTGTTTTGACGGTGCCAACTGACATCCCTAACAGGGCAGCACCGGCGTCCAGAGCATTCCACTTTTGATAGAGCGTAAGCAGGTCATAGGTCCCGAAAAGAACGCCAAGCAACTGGACCGCCAGCAACAGGCCGAGAGAGCCTCCCATGGTGTAGATCATGAACTTCAGCGAAGCATAGTTCCGGTTGGCGCTCCCCCATTGATTGATGAGAAAGTACATCGGCACCAGGCCCACTTCCCAGAACACAAAGAAGATTAACAGATCAAGCGCCATAAAGACACCGAGCATGCCTGTTTCCAGGAACAGGAATAGCATCATATAGGCCTTGACCTTGTCGTTGATATTGAATGAGGCGAGCAAGGCAAGCGGAGTGAGCAGTGTGGTTAACAACACCATGCTCAGTGAGAGCCCATCCACACCGAGATGAAGCGAGGAACCCAGCGCTTCATACCATGGATATGCCTCTTGAAATTGGAAGCCAGGCTGCGCGGCACGGAAGTTGAACCACACGACAAGTGAAAGTGCAAACGGAATGATGCTCGCTCCGAAGGCGAACCAGCGAAAGAGTTTGTTTTCGCCATTGGGCAGGAATAAAATGATGACCGCCGCAATCGCAGGAGTAAACAGAATGAGGGAAAGAAGATGAGTAGCGATGAAGTTCATCATTTACTCCTTAAGTCAACACGAAGAAATAGAGTACGGCGCCGATCACGATGAACGTCACCAATGCAAGCATTAGATACTGCTGGATCCGTCCGGTCTGGATCGCTCGCAGTTTGTTGCCAAACCAATAGGTGGCGTCCGCCGAGCCATCTCCGATCAGGCGGTTGATGACAGGCAGGTCGAAGTTGTTGCGTATGATCGATCCCAGACCTTGTGTAGCAGGTCCGAAGATATGTAAGGTGCCGTCGATCAAACCCTTATCCATCCATTGATAGACAAAGGTATCGGCAAACCAGATCGCAGGCTTCACAAAGAGGAAGTTATAGGCTTCGTCGAAATAGTACTTGTTCTTGAGAAGTGGGATTTGCAAGCGGTCTTCGGCGACCGAATTGACAGTACGGTATGCCAGCCAACCAAGCGTCAAGCCACCGATCGCTACAAGAAGGGAAGTGAGCAGGGGAACCCAATTGAACGTCAGTGCTTCCGGCGCTTCTGCCAGCGTCCCGCCGACAAACTCGTGGATCCAGTTCGGTAGCAGCCCTCCGAGTAGGGGAAACTCTTCCGGGATACCGACCCAGCCATAAGCGATCGCGAAGATAGCCAGGATAACCAGCGGTGTAGTCATTGTCCAGGGCGTTTCCTGGGCATGCTTGGCTTCGGTCGTGCGGGGCTCACCGAGAAAAGTGAGCGTGATCTGGCGCATCGTGTAGAACGCGGTCAAGAATGCCGCCAGAGCCAAGGTAATAAAGATAGCGTAGTGACCGTTCGCAAATGCATCGGCAAAAATTTCATCTTTCGACCAGAAGCCGGCCGTGATGATTGGGAACCCGGACAGGGCAAAACCACCAATCAGGAACGTCCAGAACGTGATCGGCATCTTCCTTCGCAAACCACCCATGTTGTACATGTCCTGCGGATCCACATGATGGTTACCAGTGTGCAGCACGCCATGTTCCATGCCGTGAATGACAGAACCGGAACCTAGGAAAAGCAACGCCTTAAAGAAAGCGTGAGTGATGAGGTGGAAGACGGCGGCAATATAAGCACCCATGCCGAGTGCCGCGATCATGAAGCCGAGCTGCGAAATTGTAGAGTACGCCAGGACACGCTTGATGTCATTTTGTGCCACTGCAATCGTTGCAGCAAAGATGGCGGTGAACGCTCCGATGAACGCCACGATTGCCATTGTTTTTGGATCGAGGCTGATCAGCGGGAACATGCGAATAACTGCATATACGCCCGCCGACACCATCGTCGCCGCGTGGATCATCGCGCTGACCGGGGTCGGACCTTCCATTGCGTCCGGCAGCCAGACGTGGAGCGGGAACTGCGCCGACTTACCGACCGTACCGATGAAGAGCAATAAGCCGATCAAGCCCGCTGCGGAGAAGCCGAGGAAACCGCTCGGCACCGAGGCTAAGGTGTGTAAAACTTCTTCGGTAAAGATTTGACGGAAAGATAGGGTTCCAGTTGCGTAGTACAGGTATGCAATGCCAAGCAGCATGAATACATCCCCGATGCGGGTGGTCATAAATGCTTTGACGGCTGCATCGCGGGCGGACTCTTTTGCATACCAAAAGCCAATCAGTAAATAGGAACACAATCCCATGATTTCCCAGCCCACAAATAATGTGAGCAGGTTATCTGAGAGGAGCAGCACATACATACCGAAGGCGAACAGCCCGATAAATGCGAAGAAGCGCGAGTACATCGGTTCCACCGACGACACCACATGCCTGTGTCCATCTTCTTCCACTGTTGCGCCATGAGGTGGCAGTCCCTTGTGATCGTGATCACCTTTCGGCTGACCATAGTTGTGATATCCGACGCTGTAAAGGAAAATCATCAGTACGGTCCATGCGACGAAGAACAACACCGCAGCCGTGAGAGGGTCCACCAGCACCCCTACCCGAAACCAGGTGTCGCCAGTCGGCAGCCAGGGGATAGACGATTCAAAGGGTTCCTTGCCTAGGTGTTCCACGCCGAGCGCACGCACAAAGACGATCATGCTCATCAGCCAGGAAAGAAAGGCTGCACCCACCGCGATCGTATGGCTCAGCCATTTGCTGCGGTTTGTGAAGAGGACGATCAAAGCGAATGCCAGAACAGGTGGAAGTGGAATCAGCCACATCAATGTCGTAGTTGCCATAAGTTTCCTACCACTTCATCATGTCAATTTCGTCCGCCACAACGGTATTGCGACGGCGATATACAGAGATAACTAATGCCAGTCCCACGGCCACTTCTGCTGCAGCGACCGCGAAAACAATAATTGCGAAGACTTGGCCGGCGATGTAGTTTACATCCCCGTAGCGCCAGAATGCCGCCAAGTTGATATTGACCGCATTCAGCATCAATTCAATTCCGAGCAGAATTGCCACGGCGTTCCTTCGGGAAAGGACGCCAAACAAGCCGATGCTAAAAAGCGCAGCGGCAAAAATGAGATACCAGGAAAGTGGGACCATTTGCGCCTCTTTTAATTCCGAGAGTCCCCTTGACGGGGATTGAACGCGACGTAAACCGCGCCCACCAATGCAGCCACCAACAGGACGGAGGCTACTTCGAACGGCAGCACGAATGCATCCGGCGAAACCAGCGCATTGCCCAGCAGCGCGATGGAGTCATACCCGGAGGGGAGATCTGCTGCCGTTTTTGACAAACCACTCCAGCTCTGCAGGAGAACAAACAATCCACCGAAACTCAGCAGGGAAAGGAGTGCGCCAAACCACCAATGGCCGTGATGCTGTGGGCCCTGATCACGCAAATCTTTGCGGGTCAACATGACCGCAAAGATAAAAAGGATGGCAATCGCGCCGATATACACCACCACCTGAACGACTGCCAGGAAGTTCGCATGCAAAAGTGCGTAGGTTACCGCCACACCAAATAATGTCGCTACCAGCCAAAACGCAGCGTGGACAAGATTACGCGTCGCCACGACCATAAAGCCCGAGCCGAGCGTAAAAAGTGCCACCAGGAGAAAAGCGATTTGTTCACCGGTCATCATTGTTTACTCCGTTTAGTGCTGTGCCGC
>JBKPQD010000181.1:0-7219 GCA_046733915.1 Chloroflexota bacterium | reverse complement strand
ATCTGACGCCACCCAGATAATAAGCGAAGAGTCCAATGCCAAGGGTCATGACAAGGAAGAAGAGAATCAACAAACCTTGTGGGTCCATAATGATATTATAACCTTAAAAAATATTAATGTTGTCATCAAAAGGTTACACATTGGCAGTATCCAGCCGTTTTTGAGAGCAACTTGGAAGCCTTTTTGGAGTATAGACAGTGCTCCAGACGGCCACTCCTGAATGGGAATATCCCTTCGACCATAACCACCGCCCTAAAGGTAGATTGCTATCCTGTTGTGGTCAACATGTTGGCAGTTTCGCATCGATCTTTTAAAATAAAAGGCTTCTGAATAGGAGCTTCATTCATCTGCCGGGGCACAGGATCGTCCGCCTCCGAAAACAAAAGACTCTCTTGCGAGAGTCTTAGTCGGGGCGAGAGGATTTGCGCTGCCCTCCCTGTGGGGGATCGTCCGCCTCCTGAAACAAAAGACTCTCTTGCGAGAGTCCTAGTCGGGGCGAGAGGATTTGCACTGCCCTCCCTGTGGGGGATCGTCCGCCTCCTGAAACGAAAGACTCTCTTGCGAGAGTCCTAGTCGGGGCGAGAGGATTTGCCGCTGCCCTCCCTGTGAGGGATCGTCCGCCTCCTAAAACAAAAGACTCTCTTGCGAGAGTCCTAGTCGGGGCGAGAGGATTTGAACCTCCGACCTCTTGCACCCCATGCAAGCGCGCTAGCCGGGCTGCGCCACGCCCCGATTGGCAGAGCAACATTATAGTCTTATTTGAATAATCGTGCAACCGAATGACATTCGCCTTTGAGTATGCTAAAATAATAGATGCTTCGTTACACTTAACAAAGAAGTTGCCGCGAAGACAACTGTCAGAGGTAAAAACAGTCCAGTAACTGTTGGAGTTCCCATGTCCGAGATGATTGAAGTTCAAATAGACAGTGTACGAGTCCACCTGATGACGCCGCAACGTTTGGTAGTATTGAAACAGCTCGATTCCGAGCGTTATCTCCCGATCTGGGTAGGGCCGTATGAAGCCGAAGCAATCACTGTGGCCTTGCAGGAAGTCGAGATGGTCCGTCCGCTGACGCATGATTTATTGAAGAATGTGTTCGGCGCCTTCAACGCGCACATTACCCGCATCGAGATCGTCAAATTACAGAACGAGATTTTTTACGGCAGCATCGTTGCGGATATGGATGGCACGGAAATTCATGTCGATTCACGCCCGTCCGATGCCATTGCGCTGTCCGTGCGTGCGCATGTGCCGATTCTAGTGGACGCGGGTGTTATGGACGAGGCAGGAATCATCCCCGAGCAGGATATGCCCGAAGGGGCGGAAGCCAGCGCGGAGCCGGAGAGGAGCGAGCCCGCTCCCCTATCCGAAGAAAGTACGGAACGTTTATCTGTCTTTGAGGACTTTCTTGAAAAACTAGATTTTGATAAACCTGATGATGAAAACAAAGCCGATGATGAGTCATCGGACAAACCGAAAAAACCAAAAAAGAAATGACCGATTATCTGCCGCCCGATTCGCCCTTTGGCGAAAAGTCCACCGCCTCCACTCCTTCAACGGCAGTCCCACACAGTAGAGAAGCCGAAGAAGCCGTTGTGGGGGCAGTTTTTATTAACCCGGAAGTCTATTATGACATTGCCCAATTCCTCAGTCCAGATGACTTCTATATCCACCGTCACAAGTGGATCTGGGAAACATTCACCAGCCTGCACGAGCAGCGCATCCCGATTGACCTGTTAACCGTAGCCGACGAGCTTGACCGGCGCGGCCAGCTGACAGAGATTGGCGGACCGGCGTTTTTGACATCGCTGGTCAACCAGGTTCCCTCGTCTCTGAACGCCGAGTCGTATGGGCGCATCGTGGAAGGATACGCGGTTCGCCGTAAAATGATCAACGCCGCAAACCAGATCGCCTCGATCGCTTATAACGAGCGAACCAGCGTGGACGATGTGATGGATGGCGCGGAGAAGGCTGTCTTCAACGTCAGCGAACGCCGTCTCAAGCACGACCTCAAGCCGATCTCGTCCGTATTGAGCGATTATTACGACCGGATCGACGACCTCGCCAAACGCCCTGATGATATTGTGGGCGTACCAACAGGCTTTGTGGACCTCGATAAATTGTTGACCGGCTTGCAGCCCTCGGATTTGCTCATTATTGCAGGTCGTCCGGGTCAGGGCAAGACGGGTTTCCTGCTATCGATTGCCAAAAATGCGGGGCTCACCCATAAGAAGCATGTGGCGATCTTTTCGTTGGAAATGTCCAACGAGCAGGTTGTGCAGCGCTTGATCGCCCAGGAGACTGGCATCGACTCGCAGCGCCTGCGCACCGGCAGACTGCAGGAAACAGAATGGCCGCTGTTCACGCATGCGATCGAAGTATTCGGCGATACCCACATTTACCTCGACGATACGCCTGCCATTACGCCCCTGCAGCTGCGGACGAAATGTCGCCGCCTGCACATGGAGTTTGGTCTCGATCTGGTCATTATCGACTACCTGCAGTTGATGGGTGGCGATACCCGCAACGATAACCGCGTTCAGGAAGTATCTTATATCTCGCGTAATCTGAAGATTCTGGCGCGCGAGTTAAATGTCCCGGTACTCGCAGCGGCACAGTTATCCCGTGCCGTGGAGCAGCGCTCGGATAAACGACCCGTGCTCTCGGACTTACGCGAATCCGGTTCCCTCGAACAGGATGCCGACATCGTGATGTTCATCTACCGTCCCGATCAGTATGAAAAAGATACTGTCAAACAGAACGTCGCCGAAATCATCATCGCAAAGCATCGTAATGGCCCCGTCGGCAGCGTGGAATTGGTGTTCCGTGGCGCTCTGGCAAAATTCGAAAACGCCGCGACTCGGGTGTTTAGACCAAATGAATGATGACGGTCGGGACGGGCAGGCGTCCGTCCCCACATAAAACGATGAACAAATTCAAAGGCTTTACCGAATCAGAAATATTCACACAGTTCCCGGATACATTCTTCCATAACTTGTTGAAAGATATGAACGATGCTGCGGAACTGAAAGTCACCTTATATCTAATCTGGCGCGTGGAGCATATGGAAGGTCCATTCCGGGCGTTGAGCAGGATGGATTTCAATGTCAAGGATCTCGGGCTGCCGGCGGAGGAGATCACGCATGGACTGGAAAAAGCTGTCGAGCGCGGGACTCTGCTGAAGGTCCAGCGAGAGGCAGCAGTTTATTTCCTGCTGAATTCCCCGCGCGGCCGGGCAACCGTCCAGGCAATGGAAACCGGGAGGTGGAATCCGAAAACGGGCATTTCCGCTCCTCCGGTCGAGCGACCAAATATCTTCAAGCTCTATGAGGAGAACATTGGTCCACTCACACCCTTGATTGCGGACGCGCTGAGGGACGCGGACGAGTTGTATTCTGCAGAATGGACGGCGGAGGCGATTGAACTGGCTGTCAAGCACAATAAGCGCAATTGGAAATATTGTGAAGCCATTTTGAAACGTTGGAAGGAAGAAGGACGTGGCGAAAAGCAAGATAGAAACGACTCTGAAGAAGATCGTCGAAAATACGTCGAAGGCAAATACTCCGATTTCATCGAACACTAGCCTGGGCGATCCAAACTGTCCGCATTGCGGTGGTCAGGGATACTTGCGCGCAGATGTTGCAGTGGGCGATCCAAGATTTGGGAAATTGGAAGTCTGTGTCTGCCGCCAACGCGATGTCAGCGAGCAGGTGCGCGAACGATTGTATTCGCTCAGCCGTCTGGATGAACTCAAGGGTCTCACATTTGAGACCTTCGAGCCGCGTGGCCGCAAAGGGCTTGGTGAGATGCAGTCTACTTCGCTAGAGATGGCGTTCAACCAGGCACAGCATTATGCACAGACCCTGAACGGATGGCTGCTCCTGCGCGGTGGATACGGGTGTGGAAAGACACACCTCGCCGCCTCGATCGCCAACTTTGCCGTGGACATGGGTGTGCCAACGTTGTTCTTAACCGTTCCCGATTTATTAGATATGCTGCGCTTCTCCTATGACAGCGACGACACCACGTTCGAGCAACGCTTCAACGAGATCCGCAATGCTTCGCTCTTGGTCCTCGATGACTTCGGAACACAGAACGCAACCGGCTGGGCACAGGAAAAATTATTCCAGATCATCAATTACCGCTATATCAACAGAATGCCACTGGTGGTGACGACGAATCTCAGTCTGGACGAAATTGATGCCCGTGTCCGCTCCCGCCTCTCAGATCGCGAGTTGGTGACCGACGTGCGCATTCATGCGCCCGATTACCGCCGGCCCTTAGATGACAGTGGGCATCCCGAGCTGTCCTCGCTCGACCTGATGGCGAATAAAAGCTTTGGCACCTTTGAAGACCGCCTGGGCGAAGGTTTACAAGCGGATGAATTGAAGTCCTTGCAAAAGGCGCTCAAAGCCGCGCATGTCTTTGCCGAGCGACCGAGAGGCTGGTTGGTGTTCATGGGCGGTTACGGCGCGGGGAAGACACATCTCGCCGCGGCGATCGCCAACTACCGCGCCGGGCTGGGCGATCCTCCGCTCTTTGTGATGGTGCCTGATCTGCTCGATCACTTGCGCGCCACCTTTGGTCCAAGTAGCCATACGACATTTGACCGCCGCTTCGATGAGATCCGCGCCGCGCCTCTGCTCGTGCTCGATGATCTCGGAACGCAATCCATGACGCCCTGGGTGCGCGAGAAGCTATACCAGCTCTTCAATTATCGCTACAACGCCGAGCTGCCGACGGTCATTACCACATCCGATTCCCTCGATGAAATGGATCCACGCATTCGGTCCCGGTTGTTAGATGGAAGTTTGTGTTCGATCTATGCCATTACCGTCCCGGGGTACCACGGTAGTAAAACAAAAAAAGGTAGAAAGTAAGATCGATTTGTACAAATAAAAACATCCAGTTGATAATTTACAACTGGACGTTTTGTCATATTATGTCATTGCGAGGAGCGTTCTTTGGAACGAAGCAATCTCCACTGAAACGGAGAATATATCTCGGTCAGATTATGCCATGAAACGGAAGATTGCTTCGCTCACAAAGCTAGACTAACCTTGGGTCTTCGGAATCGGCTTGTTACCCTGCCCAAGCTTGGTCACTTCCACCCATAAGGCCCCCGCCAATTCGTGGCCAATTAAATGATCGTGCGGTTTCATCTGCAGGCGCAGGGGTCCTTTAAACGGCGCGCAGCTAAACAAATGGAACGGTACACCGGGCACCAGTCCCAGCTCGGCGAAATAGCGCAGTTTTTCTTCATCATGAGTCCGGACGCGGCTGATTACACAATCCGAGCCGGAGGGAACCTGTAGTAAATTCACATCCTTTACGACCGGCATCACGCCGTCCTTGCTCGGGATGGGCTCCCCATGTGGACAGCGTTGAGGACGCCCGGTAATCTCATCGATCCGATCCTCGACCTTATCATTCACACCCAGCGCAAACTGGTCGGAGAGCTCGTGTGCTTCATCCCAGCCGTACTTCATTACTTTGACCAAGAAAACTTCCACCAGGCGGTGACGGCGCAGCGCGGGCATGGCGATCCGTTCGCCCACTGAGGTCAGGCGGACGCCGCGGTAAAGTTCGTGCTCCAGATAGCCCAAATCCTTCATCCGCGCCACCATCCGTGCGGTTGCCTGTTGAGACGCGTTCGCGCTTTCGGACAATTCATTTAACCCCACATAATCCATATCCTGTTGGAGCCTGTAAATTTCAGCCGCATATCGTTGCATTGCGGGTGTTGCCATCAATCGTTCTCCACAGATAATAAAAGTTTCACCCTGGGTGAAACTCAATATCAAGCAAGTTTCTAGATATTTTGTATCGATTCGATTATAACATCGCCAACAAGATAACTTTCACCCTATTAGGAGATTTTTAGATAATGTTACCTACTTATTTGCTGTCCCTGCGCGAGGGACTCGAAGCTGCGCTCATCATTGGGATTGTCCTCGGTGCTGTCAGCAAAATTCGCCGTACTGACCTTGTTCCCACCGTTTGGCTCGGCACATTGAGCGCGATCGGCGTTAGCATTCTGACCGCGATCGTCCTGACGACGTTTGGCATGTCGCTTGAGGATCCGGGTGAAGCCATTTTCGAAGGCATCACGATGCTGATTGCCGCCGGTATTCTCACCTGGATGATCTTCTGGATGAGCAAGCAAGCGCGCTTCTTGAAGAGCGAGCTCGAAGCAGGCATTCACAAAGCTGCGGCATCCGCGGGCAAAAGCGCGGTGTTCTGGCTGGCGTTCGTCGCCGTCGTTCGCGAGGGCATCGAGCTGGCTCTCTTTATCACCGCGGCATTTTTCGCCGGCAATCGAGCTGGTGTGACAACGGATGTCATCCAGACGCTGGTCGGGACCATTTTGGGTCTCGGTACCGCTGCCCTGTTAAGCTGGACGCTTTTCGCCACTACCGTCCGGCTCGACTTGCGCCGCTTCTTCCAGGTGACCGGTTTCCTGCTGATCCTGTTTGCAGCCGGATTGGTCGCACATGGCGTGCATGAGTTCAACGAGGTCGGCTGGATTCCGTCGGTGATCGAGCATGTCTGGAATTTAGGCACCGTAATCAGCGAGGAGTCACTTTTCGGTCAGTTGCTCCAGACCCTGTTCGGCTATAACAGTTCCCCCTCCCTCACGGAAATGATCGCCTACTTTGGATACATTGCGGTGGTCGCCGTGCTGTGGAGGCGCGAGAACACCACGGTCCCTGCTAAGGCAACGGCACGATCACAAGCCTAATCAAAAAGAGACGGTCACCCGGCCGTCTCTTTTATTTCATATCCGAATACTTGTCCGAACGCTTCGATGACTTCTTGTTTGACGCGCGCCATCGAAGGCGGCTTGGGGAACAGGTCCGCCAGAGAAACGATAGGCTCATCTTGCAAGCCACAGGCGATGATGCCGTCCCAATAATCCATATCGGGGCTCACATTCAACGCAAACCCGTGACGGGACACACCGCGCGCATCCACTTTAACGCCGATCGCGGCGATTTTGGCCGGCTTCTTGCGATCTTCGGGTTTACAGCGCGGACAGCGCGAATGCACATCTGCCTGTATCCACACCCCGGTCAGCCCAGGCCTCTGTCCGGCCGCCAGACCGAGGCGCGCCAACGCCACGATGAGTGTTTCTTCTAGCCTGCGCACATAACCGACGTAATCCGCTTGCGGAAGTTTGCTATCCGAATCAACCCGCCCCAACGGAATTAGCGGGTA
>JBKPQD010000180.1:0-4128 GCA_046733915.1 Chloroflexota bacterium | reverse complement strand
CCGATGATCTGTGCATCGATCTCCAGTGCTTTGCCGATGATCTTATCGGCGGGTTGGTCTACACCGAGGTCTACGACTTCAAAGCCCGAGGCGGCCAGCATCGTGCCGACGAGGGTCTTCCCAATCTCATGGATATCACCTTCGACCGTGGCAAGCACGACGCGTCCCATCACTTCACGCGCTTCCCCGAGCTTCAACAATTCCGGCTCGAGTGTGGCAACCGCGGCTTTCATCGCCTCGCCAGCCATCACCAGTTCCGGCAAGAATGCCTCGCCTTTCCCAAACTGATCGCCGATGTAGTTGACACCGACCACGAATCCCTTTGTGATCGTGTCGAGCGGATGCATATTTAGCTCGATGGATTTCTGCGCGAGCTCGACAGCCAGTTCCTGCTCACCGTCGATGATGCTTTGTGCCATTTGCTTGTAAAGTTCTTCAATTTGGACGTTTTCGATCATCATGCAATCTCCTTATTTCTTTGATCTCTGCATTAAGGGCAAAACCTGTTCTTCTTTTTCGCGTAGCAATGAGGAAGGGATCGCTAAATATTCTTCCAGCCATTTGCCTGATTCCATCACATGCTCAATCGATTTTTGTGCTGCTTCCTCTGCGGCGCCGTTTTTGAGCGCTTCCACAATCGCTACATGCTCCCGGTAGGTGCTTAGCATACTGTCCGCCAGCAGCTCGGGATGACGGAACAGCGCCTCGTACAAAAGCCAATCCGGGAAGGCATTCGACACTACCGCATAGAGCTTAACGAGCAGGTCATTCCTGGTTGCCTCGGCAATCGCCGCATGCAATTCCCGGCTCGTCCGTCGTTCGTTGGAGACATCCTTCAGCGTTTCGTGGGACTTCATCTCGTGCAAAATGCTTTCTAAGCCGGCAATTTGTTCCGGTGTAATATGTTTTGCCGCCTCCTGGGCAATGACCGCTTCGAGCACCAGCCGCAGCCCATACGCCTCCACTACATCCTTCGTGGACATTTCGCGGACGCGAACGCCGCGGTAGGGAACCCGCTCTGCCAGTCCCGCCGAGACGAGTAAATCCAGCGCCTCGCGAACGGGGGTCATACTGACACCCAATTGCGTGGCGATATCGTCCTGGCGCAGCCAATCGCCGGGTTTGTAGGTGCCCGAGATGATCTTCTCGTGCAGCACGTCAAAAATGTCCTCTTTCAGAGGTCGTTTTTGGATGAATTCAGTTTCTTCAGCAGGGGGGTTACTTAACATCGGCTACCTTTCGGGTACCGACGATTATAAATTATATATAATTTTTAGTACAGGAAAATCCATGGAACGTGCGAAGGCTATCGAAGAAAAGAGCGGATCAAGGAAAAGCGGCCCGGTTATCGCTCAGGATGGATAGCTTCCGATTGGTGGTAGAGATGATTCTGCTCGATGTATTCGTACACGGGATTGGGTAGATAATAGCGGTAAGGGCGTCCGCTGGCGACGCGGCTGCGGATCTCCCGCGAGGCGATCTCCAACAGCGGCGCATCCACATAATGGACTTTGGAGCTTATCCCCGGCAATTCGCGTTCGAGGTCTTTGAGATCAGGGTCCTCCCCGGGACGACGCATCACGCCGACCCAATGGGCGGCATATACTAACTCCTTGGGCTGATGCCAGGTGGGCAGATCATTCAACGAATCGCCTCCGATAATAGGCACGATCTCTGCGCTCGGGTTTTGTTCCGCCAACAACCGGATCGTGTCAACCGTGTAATGCGGACCCGGCCGATCTAATTCAATATTGGAAATCTCGAAGAGCGGATTATCCTGGATGGCGAGTTTCACCATCGCCAGCCGGTGTTGCAGGGCTGTAATCAACTGGTCCTGCTTGTGTGGGGGGGCGGGAGTGACTGTCCATAACACCCGTGTTAAATCGAGCTGCGATCTTGCTTCCGAAGCTAAAATTAAGTGACCCACGTGGGGCGGATCAAATGTCCCGCCAAAAAGGCCCAAACGCTCATGCTGTTTTTCAGCCATATCAAAAGTATATCTCATTTGGAAAAATCCAAGAATACGCCTGCAGCAGAGATGATATACTCCCGCCATCTAGATGCACGAGGTGAGTAATGAATCCAACATATGATGCCATCGTGATCGGCGCAGGTGTGATGGGCGCCAGCCTCGCCTTCCACTTCGCGGAGCGTGGACTGAAGGTCGCCATTCTTGAACGCAAGGTCACGGCGTCCGGCGCGACAGGTCACTCCAGCGGCCTGATCCGCATGCATTATGACCTCGCCGCCGAATCTGAGCTAACCTTCGCCAGTTACAAGAACTACTTCAATCACTGGAAAGAAAGAGTCGGCGGGGAATGTGGCTTTATGCAAACGGGCTTCATGCAAATCGCCAAACGTGAGCATGAAGATAAACTGCGTGGCAACGTCGCCAACCAGCAGCGCATTGGCATCAACACCTCCGTTATTTCTGCCGCCGATGTAAAAAAACTTATCCCTGATTTCAACACCGATCAGTTCGATTTTGCCGCCTACGAACCGGATTCGGGCTATGCTGATGCAACCCTCACCACCAACTCTTTTCTCGAATCCGCTAAAAGGAACATGGCGCAGCTGGTGCAAAATTGCGAAGTGATAGCCATCCATGTGGATGGCGGAAAAGTTGTCGGTGTGGAAACCACGCAAGGAGACCTCTCCAGCCCCATCCTTGTCAATGCTGCGGGACCGTGGGCAAAGCAGGTCGCCAGCCTCGCAGGTATCGACGTCCCGCTTGAAACGTGGACGCACGATGTGGCTTTCCTCCACCGCCCGCCGTCGCTTGGCAAAATCCCCGCGGTGATTGACGATACCATCAACTGCTACTTCCGCCCTGAGGGCAGCGCGCTCATCCTGGCTGCCGGTGAAGACGAATCGCTGCGCGGCGAACCGCCTGACGCCGAAGACCAGACCCCCACGGACACGTTCCTTGAAAAATTGATCGACCAGATGGTGAAACGTATTCCCAAGATCGAAGAGAGCGGCTTGCACTCCATCCATGTCGGGCGCGATGGTATCACTCCCGACCAGCGCGCGATCTACGGCGGCTCGGGGCTGGATGGTTTCTATCTTGCCTGCGGGCTGAGCGGCACAGGCTTCAAAACGTCTCCCGCCGCGGGTGCCAGCCTCGTTGAGCTCATCCTCGATGGCGCGCCCAAAACCGTGGATATCACGCCGTTCCGCTTTGAGCGCTTTGCCAAGGGGCAACTGCTCGAAGGCGAATATGGTTATGGACATATTTGGAAATAAAGCTTGATCAAAAAATCCACATCGACTTTAAGATGTGGATTTTTTTGAACCTCAGGGATTTTTGAATTTACTGCACTTTGAAAATTTTGACTTGATCATTCTGGTACACCAGCTTCCAAAGCGGATTCGGCTGGTCGAATTTATTGATTCCATCGCCGGCATAATAGAGTCGCTCCAGGGGACCCACGTAAATATATCGCACAGCATATTCATCCAGCAGATGTTTCAATTGCTGCGGATCGGTGCTGGTGAAGATGGCGTTTGTATCCTGAATGCGCTGCTCGATCACCTGTCCCGGCAGGATGGAGCGTTGTTGCTTCTGATGCCAGTCCCAGCCAATGACTGCGGGTAGACCGGTATAGATAGAGACGCGCGACCCCCAGCGATAGAGCGGCGTACTGGCTTCCACGATGGTGGGAATGCCGTGCACGTTCTGGCGGAGCCAGTCCATTGCCTCGCGATCCCATTCCAACGGGACAGGACGACCATCATCATAATAGGTGGATGTCGTCATATAGGCTGTGCCATTCAGGGTGGCGGACGTGCTATCGGGGAAACGGTCCTTCATTCGCACGGGCGCAGCGGTCAGTGGATAAAGGAAGCATGCCGCCAGCAGAAGGCTGAACGCCGTCCACCACAGCCCGGAGCCGGTATTGTTGGGTTTGGATGGGCGATTCCTTTCATATGCCGCCGCCACCTGCGGAGTCCATGCCGTTCCTTCCGCCGGTTCGGGCAGGGTGCTGCGCTCTACAAAGAAGCGGCGCCGGAAGCGCCCCGCAATCTGGGGCAGTGCCACTGCAGATGCTACGCCAAACAGCACCCAGACCTGTAGATAGAATTTGAACACCGTGTTCATGCGGCTGATATCGCCCTTGATGACGA
>JBKPQD010000179.1:0-5771 GCA_046733915.1 Chloroflexota bacterium | reverse complement strand
CAGTATGCCTGCTCCCAATACGGTCAGGGGACCTCGATAGGTCCTAAGTTTCGTTATTTCTACTCTCCGCATCGATTAAATGGCACAATTGATTTCTTTAAGTATAGCACTGTGCAGGGGTTTTTATAACACCGTTATAATAGGGCAATGCAAGCACTGATCCATACAATCCTGTTTATCGTTGGGGTATTGACGGTCCTATTGACGCTTTCCTCGGCAGTTTCCACATTTGTGTTGCCGCGTGCGGCCCGCAGCCAGCTCAACCGGATCGTATTTGGGCTACTCCGCCGGATCATCGATTTTGTGCTGCATTTTGCAAAAACATATCCGCGCCGGGATGCGATTATGGCGTACTACGGGCCGATTGGGGTGATGCTGCTTGTTCCAACCTGGTATGTATTGATCGCCCTTGGTTATGCGGCGATGTACTGGTCACTGGGCGTTGGAAATTTTAAACAGACGATCCGGCTGAGCGGTTCTTCGCTGTTGACGCTTGGGTTTGATACCAACAATGCATTCCCGATTATGGTGCTCGAATTCAGCGAAGCCATGCTCGGGCTGATCATGGTCGCCTTATTGATTGCCTACCTGCCGACAATGTACGCGGCGTTCTCGCGGCGCGAGCAGGTCGTCAATATGCTGGAAGTGCGCGCCGGCAGTCCTCCGTCTGCGCTCGAGATGCTGCTTCGTTTTCATCGGAACCAAGGCTTGGAGAAGCTTTCTGATTATTGGCAGGTCTGGGAAGCCTGGTTCGCCGATATTGAGGAGAGTCACACAACACTCCCCGCTTTGATCTTTTTCCGTTCGCCTCGTGCCGAAAATTCGTGGGTGACGGCGGCGGGTGCGGTGTTGGATGCTGCGGCAATCATTTTGTCGGCGGTCGATATCCCGTACGAAGTGTCTGCAGCGCTGTCCATCCGGGCTGGGTTTCTTGCGTTCCGCCGCATTGCCAATTATTTTGATATTCCCAATCCGCAAAACCCTCACTTTCCTGATGTCCCTATCTGCGTCGACCGTTCCGAATTCGATGAGGTGCTCAACCAACTGGCAGCGGCTGGACTTCCCCTCAAACCGGACCGTGAGCAGTCGTGGCGCGATTTCGCCGGCTGGCGTGTCAACTATGACCGTGCCCTGATCCTGCTCTGCGGACTTGTCATGGCACCCCAGGCACCCTGGTCCAGTGACCGTGCGCCCGAGCTGGATTTGCCACCATTGTGGCTGATGAAAAAACACAAGCTGCGCATGAAAAACGAAAGCGCATAATTCGTCATACGGAAAACTGCAACGGAATCTGTTATATAATCTGCGCCATCCAACACCCAGGAAATCACAATGCCCGACTCTCCGCTTGTCATTGAAGACCTTTCTTTTCAATACCGCACGCGCTCCGAACCCGCTATCACCAATATTTCATTTGAGCTCCATCAGGGCGAGATGCTTCTGATCGCAGGATCTAGCGGCTGCGGCAAGACAACACTGGCGCGCTGTATCAACGGCCTGATTCCGCGGTCGTACCGGGGCAAGCGCGAGGGCAAAGTGTTGCTGCACGGCAAAGATGTGGCTGAGATGCAAATCGCGGAGGTGGCGCAAATGGTAGGAACGCTCCTACAGGATCCTGAGCGCCAGATCGTTGCGAGCAACGTCTATAACGAGATTGCTTTTGGACCGGAGAACTTAGGTCTCCCGCGCGACGAGATTCTTGTCCGTGTAGAGGCGGCGATGAGCCGGTTGGGAATTGAATATTTACGTGATCGGGAAACCTTTAATCTCTCGGGCGGAGAAAAACAAAAGGTCGCACTCGCCGGCTTATTGGCGATGAACCCGTCCATTCTTTTGCTGGATGAACCGCTCGCTTCGCTCGACCCTGCCTCCGCTTATGAAGCGTTGGATGTTTTCCGCAGCCTGGCCGAGGAAGGCAAGACGGTAATCCTGATCGAGCACCGCGTCGAGGACGCGATCTTCGCCAGGCCAGACCGTCTGCTCTACATGGAAGCGGGTGAAGTCAAGTATCTTGGTTCCATCGAGCATCTGCCGACCGAAATCGACCACAAGGAAGTCAAGCTTCCGGCGGATTGGGTTGTGAAACGGGTACGGCAACAGGGAGAAGATGTGGTTAGAACAGAACCTGCTCCCATTCCAGAGCGAGGGGAGCCGCTGGTCGTTTTCGAGGGCGTAGATTTCCGTTACAGCGACGATACGCCCTACATCCTGCAAAACGTCAATCTCACAATTTATCGCGGTGACCTGATCGGACTGATCGGTCCAAACGGGGCGGGCAAGTCGACCTTGGTGAAACATGCCATCGGCTTGTTGAAACCAACCCGAGGTCGTGTGCTGATCGAAGGCAAAGACACGCGTAGTTTGAGCGTAGCGCAGATTGCCCGTACTCTTGGGTTCGTATTTCAAAGTCCAACCCACATGCTCTACGCACCGACCGTCAGTGAAGAGCTGGAGTTTGGCCCCAAAAATCTGGGCTTCAAAGACGATGTGATGCAGAAAACAGTGGCGGACAGCATTGCCACGATGAACCTGAATGGATTGGAAGAGTATCCGCCGCTGGGTCTTTCGTTCGGCCAGCAAAAACGCACGACCATTGCAGCCGTGCTTGCCATGCAATCCAAGATCATGATCATGGATGAGCCGACGGCTGGGCAGGATTATGCCAATTACACGCATTTCATGGACGCGATGTGCAAATCGTTGCCAGATGGTTCCAGATCGCTGGTTGCTTCAAACTTTGCGGCAACCCTATTTATCACTCACGATCTCGATCTGGCGGTCACGTATGCAAATCGTGTACTGCTGTTTGGCGACAAACACATCATCACCGACGGGCGACCCGAGGATGTGCTCAGGGATTTTGATCTGTTGATGCATTATCGCGTTCGCCCTACCTCTCTCCTTCGCCTGAATCTGGACTTGCTGCCCCGCACGGGAAAATTCCTGCCGGCCGAGGTGCTGGCGGCATTTGCATAACCCGCCCGAGGCCCAGTTCCCTGCAACGGATAATCCTGTACAGGGTTATCTAGAATGGGTCAGCACGTCTATTCAATTGTAAAAAGGAGAGAAGAAATGAACGACAACAAATCTACATGGGAGTTTGGTACACGCCAGGTGGTCTATGGAGCCATCGGCGCCGCGCTCTACGGGGTGTTCTCGTGGGCGACCAATATCTTCCCGCTTCCTGCGGCTGGGAATGTTACATTTCGCCCGGCAGTTGCAGTCCTGATTTTCTTTGGCGCCGCCTACGGACCCTGGGTGGGTTTGCTGGCTGGCTTCATCGGTAATACGCTCGGTGACATGCTTTCGGGCTGGGGCTTCTACTGGAACTGGAGCCTGGGTAATGGCCTGATGGGCATGGTCCCTGGTTTGATCATGGCCGCTATCCATGACTTCCGCGCCCGCCAGGATATCCTCAAGGCTGTTGGCTGGGGAACGCTCGGCATCGTGGTCGGCATGCTATTCGCCTCCCTGACCGAAATGTTCACGGGCGGAATCGATTTCAACACGGCGCTGGTTGGCTATTTTGTGCCCGCCTTCCTGGGCAACTTCGTAGTCACCATCATTCTGCTTCCTATTCTTATGATTGCCTTTGCAGGAGTTGCTGCCCGGCGAGGCCGCTAATCTATGCTGGTTACCTGGAAGTACCGTCCGCGTGATACCTTCATCCAACGTTTGGATCCGCGTACCCGATTCATCTTTATGGCATGCATCATCCTTGCATTGACCATACCGGATATCTGGGATTTCCGCATCATTCTTCCACTGTTCCTGATTTCGCTGACCCTGTATTTCATGGCAAGGATCGAGTGGAAGGATGTTCGGCGAGCCTGGATATACATTGCCATTCTGGTGTTCTTCATCGTTGGCTTGAACGGGATGCTTTCCGGACGCGGCGGTCCTTCCTCGGTGAATACGATCGTGTCACCTGTGGTCTTCACGGTCCCTTTGAAGATTCCATGGACGAATTTGGGATGGGATGTGCCCGTCACCGTAGCAAAGATTTGGTTTGCTCTGAACCAGATGGTCCGTATGCTGACGATGGCGATCCTGGCCATCCCGATTCCGTATACCCTAGACCCGAACATTTACGGCACTGCCTTCAAGCGCATGGGAGTCCCGGATAAAGTTTCCTTTACAATGGACTTGGCGTTCCGCTTCCTGCCGACCTTCGCGCGCGATCTGATGATCACCATCGACGCCCAGCGCGCACGCGGCTATGAAATGGACAAGCTCAAGGGCGGGCTGATCGGCCGTATCCAAAAGCTTGCTCCGCTTGTCATCCCGGTGACTATGCAATCCACAGTCACGGGAGAAGAGGTCATCGACGCGATGGATTTGCGCGCCTTTGGCACGGCGCCGCGCACCTGGCTAAAGGAATTACATTATGCCAACCGGGATTACCTCATGATCGGTCTCGGTGTTGCCATCTTTATTGCCTGCTGTTTGCTGAAATGGGGCTTCGGGATCGGCGGATTTTTTGTCCCCGAGTTTTTTACGCGATTGTTTACAGGGTAACCAATTGCCATAAAACGAAAAAGCCAGAGTCTCTCGAGAGACTCTGGCTTTTTCGTTTAGTTATTCCCAGGGTAAATTTCGCCCGCTTCGATGGCCACCTGCAGGTGGTTCTCCTGGGGAGGGAACGTGCAGGTGGCGAAATCGGTAAATGCGCACGGTGGACTGTACGCCTTGTTGAAATCGATTAACACGTTGCCATTTTCGTGGGCATCCGTATAGTGGTAGCGCCCGGAAGGATAGGTGGGGTTGCCGTTGGTCAGGTCCATAAATTGGATGAAGAGACGGCGATCAGGGAGTTCTTCGACCATCAATTGGTGCTGTCCCCCGAACAGTTCAAACGTGACGAAGCCCTGCATGGGCTCATCGAGGATAGCGCCCAGGATATCAGGCATTTTCACGATTTTCGGCACTTCAAAACGCGTATAGGTAGCAGGGACGCGAAATTCTTCTTTGACCGGATACCATTGCCGTCTGGGGAAGGTGCGGCGCGCCTCGCGCTGGTTGTCCCAGATGCGGATGCCGACACCTTTGGAGCGGCGCACAACCACCATGCGGATGTCTTCAAAGGTGATAAAGCTGGGCACATCTTCCTGGTCCGCGTCGAGCAGAGCCCTTTTGCTAAGCGTGCCGTTGACTTCGACCGGAGTCTGGTCCTCCACATACAAGGTCACGTTGTCGCCGTCAAATTCTAATGTGCCAAGCCGGGCCGGCGCGCGCTGTGGCAGGACAATATCGCTCTGGGGATCGGAGCCAATGATGTTTGTGCCCTTGCGCAGCCAAAACAAACCCGACAGCGCCAGCCATCCATTTTCGCGGCGCAGGTTGGCATCCACTTCCTGGCGCCATTTGGTGACGCTTTGTTCGTATTGTTCATTTGCCATGGTAGTCATTATACCTAATTGATGAGGAAGAAAATTTACAGGTGGATTACGGATTGACTGCGCTCAAGACCACTGAAATTTTATTTTATATAGATCTCGCCAGCCTCCACACGGAAAGGCAGGAAATTCTGTGGGGGCGCGAAGATGCAGGTGGCATAGGGGGTGAATGCACACGGTGGGCTATAGGCATAATTGA
Source organism: Chloroflexota bacterium (assembly GCA_046733915.1). Lineage (GTDB taxonomy): Bacteria > Chloroflexota > Anaerolineae > Anaerolineales > Villigracilaceae > Defluviilinea. The sequence continues at coordinate 176 of JBKPQD010000179.1, read as the reverse complement.
AATCTAAAATTACCTTGCCGTTATCTACCGGCTCTGTATACAGATATCGGCTGGGCGGGTATGTTTCTTTTCCGCTGGTGAGATCTCTGAATTTTAAGAAAAGCTGGTGGTCCTTGGTTTCGGTGACGTCCAGTTTATATTTTTGTTTCTCAAAGCGAAAGCTAAGAACTCCATCC
>JBKPQD010000178.1:0-2136 GCA_046733915.1 Chloroflexota bacterium | reverse complement strand
GCACGAACGTGCGGAGCTCATTGGCGCCCTCATTCGCATTGATTCCAAGCCAGATCAGGGAACGCAAATTTATCTGTCCTGGAAAGCGAAAGATGTTTAATTCCTATTCAAAGCCAGGCATTCATTCGGAGCCGCAAACTTTATCAACTCACTCTACAATATAAAAATATTTTAAGCCAATCGTCAGTTTGGTAGCTGAACACACGTGCTATAATCGCGTCAACCCCACGAACCGTCTTTCATAGGAAAACAGGTCAACCGAATGTCCTTTGCTCATCTTCACGTCCACACGGAATATTCCCTGCTTGACGGCTTCTCCAATATCAAAAAATTGGTCAAGCGCGTGAAGGAGCTCGACATGTCCGCCGTGGCGATTACCGACCATGGCACAATGTTTGGCGTCATGGACTTCTACAAAGCGGCAACAAGCGAGGGAATTAAACCGATCATCGGCGTGGAGGCGTATCTGGCAGCGCGCGGAATGGCGGACCGTGATCCCAAGATCGACCGTTCCTCCTACCATTTGCTTTTGCTTGCCGAAAATGAGACGGGGTACAAGAACCTGCTCAAGATTTCGTCCGCTGCACAATTGGATGGTTTCTACTATTATCCCCGTATCGATCGGGACTTTTTAGCGGCTCACTCCGAGGGAATCATCTGCACCTCCGGGTGTATGTCTGCCGAGATTCCGCGGGCGTTGTTGAACGATCAGCCCGAGGAAGCCGTCCGGCGCATGAACTGGTATTACGATGTCTTTGGTCCCGACCGTTTCTTTGTGGAATTACAGCAACACAACATCAAAGAGATTACCGATTTAAATCGTAAGTTAGTGGAGATGGGGGCGCGTTACTCGGCAAAATATATCGCTACCAACGATGTGCACTACATCAATCAGGATGATGCACGCTTTCAGGATATCCTGCTGGCGATCCAGACACAGTCCCTGCTTTCTGAAAAAGACCGCATGCGCATGTCGGATGATTCCTATTATTTGCGCACACCTACGGAGATGAATCGACTATTCGCCGAAGTACCGGAAGCATTAAGCAATACATTGCTTATTGCCGAGCGCTGCAACGTGGACTTGAGTTTCAAGGGCTATCACCTGCCCGATTTCGGGGTCCCGGAAGGGTTTACAGCGGAGACCTATCTACGTTACTTGTGCGAAGAGGGGGCAAGGAAGCGATATGATGCGCGGGCGATGAGTCCGGAGGTCCGCGAGAGGCTTGATTATGAGCTGGGGATTATCCAGAAGATGGGGTTTGCTGCCTACTTCCTGATCGTATGGGACTTGTGCCGTCACGCCAAGGAACATGGCATCTGGTATAACGCCCGTGGCTCGGCCGCCGGTTCCATTGTCGCCTATGTCTTGGAAATCGCGCTTGTAGATCCGCTTCAGCACAATTTGCTGTTCGAACGCTTTCTCAATCCCGGGCGTATCTCGATGCCCGATATTGATCTTGACTTCCGCGATGACCGCCGCGCCGAGATGCTTGAATATTGCGTCCATAAATACGGCAGCGATAAGGTCGCCCAGATCATCACATTTGGCACGATGGGGACAAAAGCCGCCTTGCGCGATGTCGCCCGTGTGATGGAAATCCCTCTCCCTGAGGTCGACCGCGTCGCCAAACTCGTCCCCTTTGTTTCGGGCCGCAACCCCACGATGGAAGATGCGATGGCGGTCCCGGAATTCAAGGAGATTTATAAGAGCCAGACGCATCTGCGCGAGCTGATCGATACCGCCGCTAAGATGGAAGGCACCGTCCGCAATGCCGGGACGCATGCCGCCGGCGTCGTGATTTCCGACAAGCCAATTCTGGAATATCTGCCGCTTCACCGCCCCACGTCCAATTCGGAAGAGACGCCCATTAAGACCGTCACGCAATTCGAAATGGGCATCCTTGACACGCTTGGTATGTTGAAGGTGGATTTCCTCGGTCTCATCACCTTGAGTGTGATGGCAAAAGCCTGCGAGATGATCGAGAAGCGGCATGGCGTCAAATTCGATCTGGACAATATCCCGCTGGATGATCCCAAATCCTTCGAGCTGATGGGTAACGGACATACCGCAGGCGTCTTCCAGGTGGAGGGCGGTGGCATGACGCGCTACCTTGTCCAGATGAAGCCCAAGAC
>JBKPQD010000177.1:0-3020 GCA_046733915.1 Chloroflexota bacterium | reverse complement strand
CGAAGAGCAGACTGCCAAAGCATGGAATTATGCCTATCGATTCTTTTTTGAATATCCCCGTCCGTTCCCGTGGCGCTTGATGAACTTCTGGGATGATTTGGAAGTCTGGCCCGTAGAAAAGGTTTTGAGCGCAGAAGGCGTGGCACAGTTCGGCGATACCTTCAAATTCCTGGTCGGTGAGCCGTTTACATGGAAATGATTTATCTGTTGTAAAGGGCGGCAGCTGTCGTCCCTTACCAAACATATATGGAAAATACCAAACAACAAGTGCGCGAGTTTTATGACCAGATTGGCTGGTCGCAGGTCGGAGATGGGCTGTATCAGAATGCCCGCTACGAAGACCTGCGTCCCGTTTCGCGCGAGTACATCCATAACTGTCATATGCGTGTGAAACGTCATCTCGCCCCGAAGGGAGATATCCTGCTGGACGCGGGGTCTGGTCCTGTGCAATGGCCCGAGTATTTGACTTATTCTGAGGGGTATCGTTACCGCCTGTGCGCAGATATTTCCATTACCGCTCTGAAAGAGGCGCGCGACCGCCTCGGCGACAAAGGATTATTTGTCGCCGCGGATATTGCCAATCTGCCCTTTAGGCCGGATGTGTTCGATGGAGTTGTCTCTATGCACACAATTCACCATCTGCCACTGAGCGAGCATAAACGCGCCTATCTGGAATTGAACCGCGTCTTGAAACCAGGCAAATCGGCGGTGGTGATCAACGGTTGGCATAATCCTCTCCTGATGCGGATGGCGGAGCCGTTTATCGGGCTGGCCCGGCTCTTCAGCGGGCGCTCCGCCAAAAAGAAAAAGAAATGGAGTACAGAGGAAGACCAGGCGGGCACCTTTGTCGAAAAGATGACGCCGCGCTGGCTCAAGAAGGAGTTGAACGGCGAAGTGAAATACCAGATCTTCCCGTGGCGAAGTTTGAGTCCGCGTTTTATGCGCTGGTTCGTTCGTCCGCAGTTTGGTGGGAAGCTATATTTGCGCCTGGTCTACTGGCTGGAAGAACGCTTGCCGCGCTTTTTCGGTGAAAACGGACAATATCCATTGATCGTGATTAAAAAGTAAAGAGTGGAGACTGGAGGTTCGAATGGTATCCAAGTTTACTGACCAGGAATATTTGAAGACCGATCAATATAAGGACTCATCCAATCTGGACGCGCGGGTTGTGATTCACCGGCGCTTTAGCACGAATCCATACGGCTGGTTTCGGTGGATTTTTGATACGCTCCTCAAGTTACCGCCAAGCGCACGCATTCTGGAATTGGGATGTGGTCACGGTTTGCTATGGAAGGAAAACATCGATAGAATTCCCGGTGGATGGCATATCATCCTCAGCGATCTTTCCCCCGGGATGCTGGACGCAGCCTGGCGCACTCTAGTCGTCACCGGACGCGCCTTCCAATTCAAGGAAATTGACGCGCAGTCCATCCCGTTCGCGGACGAGACCTTTGACGCAGTCATCGCCAATCATATGCTCTATCATGTTCCTGACCGCTCCAAAGCGCTCACGGAAATTAAACGCGTGCTGAAACCCGTTGGACAAGTATTCGCAACAACCGTGGGTACGCAACATATGAAGGAAATGAATGCATGGCTGGAGCACGTCAGCCAAGGAAATTACGCCAGTAAGGCCACTATCGCCTTCACCCTCGAAAACGGATTGGAACAATTACAGCGCTACTTCTCCAATATAACCGTGTCGCGCTACCAGGATCAACTGCGTGTGACAGAACTAGCGCCGCTGATTGACTACATTCATTCGATGGTTTCTCCTGCCGATTTGCAGCAGGCAGAACTAGCACGGTTGGAACGGGAATTAGAAGCCGAGTTGAGTCAACATGGTGAAATCTTCATCACGAAGGATTCTGGCTTGTTGGACGCGGTAAAGTAACAATATTCTCGGTGATCGAGTAGATGGCGATCTTCTTTCGCCGTCCTAGCGAAACCACCGTTAGAAACAAAGAGGTACACATGGACTGGAAAAATCAAACCATTCTCATCACCGGCGGAACAGGTTCCTTCGGCAAGAAATTCACCAAGATGGCGCTGGAGGAGAAACAACCGAAAAAAATCATTATCTTCAGCCGGGATGAATTGAAGCAGCATGAAATGAAAGTGCATGGCTATGACCATCCGTCGCTGCGCTATTTCATTGGCGACGTACGCGACCGTGAACGGCTCGTGCGAGCCATGCACGGCGTGGATATCGTTGTCCATGCCGCGGCGTTGAAGCAGGTGCCGGCATGCGAATACAACCCGATGGAAGCGATCAAGACCAACATCATGGGCACGGCGAATGTTGTCGAAGCCGCGCTCGATGCAGGCGTCAAGAAAGTCATGACCATCAGCACCGATAAGGCCGTCAACCCGGTCAACTTGTATGGCGCAACCAAGCTTGCCGCCGAAAAACTGACCGTGCAGAGCAATAACTATGCTGCGGGTAAAGCGACCCGTTATTCCTGCGTCCGTTATGGCAATGTGGTGGGGAGTCGCGGATCGGTTGTGCCGCTCTTCCTTAAGCAGCGCGCCGCCGGAACGGTCACCATCACCGATGAGCGCATGACGCGGTTCTGGCTGTCGCTGGATCAGGGAGTTCGCTTCGTGATGAACTGCATCGAGCAAATGGAAGGTGGTGAAGTCTTCGTACCCAAGATTCCCAGCACCAAAATCGTGGACCTTGCCAATGCGATTGTTCCAAATGCAAAGGTCAACATTATTGGCATCCGCCCGGGCGAAAAAGTCCATGAGGTGCTGATCTCAGAGGATGAAGCGCGTAATACAGTAGAACGCGAACAGATGTTTATCGTCAAGCCACCGGAAACGCTGTGGGAGCGCGGGCTGGAGTATGAGGGCAAGGCTCTGCCGGAAGGATTCCGCTATTCCAGTGATGCCAACTCACAGTGGCTCGACGTGAACGGTATCAAGGAATTCGTCGCGCCGTTCGAGCAGTTGTTTGCAGAAGGGAAGTTGGAAGGGTAACCTTTGGGAATATCATTCTGAGCGAAGCGAAGAAGCTC
>JBKPQD010000176.1:0-3079 GCA_046733915.1 Chloroflexota bacterium | reverse complement strand
GGGGTGAGCTGATCCTGAGCTTCCACAACCCATACAGTGCACAAAGGTTGGCTTGGGGATTGAGACGATGGAGCGTTTCCAACGAATCGGCGTTGAACGACTGAATGACAGTCCGGTCAAGATAGTCAGCTTGTTCCAGCTGTTGTAATAGTTTTTCTTCTATCCCAGGATATAGCTCGGGAGATTTCGTCTCGGGTAGTATTTTCACCCCGCTGGTCTTAGCCAATTGCAGGACCTCTTCAAATGTTGGAATCCTTTCCCCTTGCCCGGCATCCAAAGACCGAATATCTTCTAAGGTCAGGTCACGTACCGCACCGGTGCCGTCGGTCGTACGGTCGACTGTTTCGTCGTGAATCACAACTAATACCCCATCCTTGGTCATCTGCACGTCGAACTCCAACCAATCGACCCCCAAGCTGATCGCATTCTGAAATGCCGCCAAGGTATTTTCCGGCGCGGCCGTTGGACCACCCCGATGCGCAATAATCTGAAGAGCGGTGAGGGCCGGGGTACGTAGTAAAACTTGACCACTATAGTAAAGCAGCAGAACTAACACGAGGATCGCTAAGCAACCCCCTGCACGCTGGCGAAGTGAACTCCCGCGAGTTGCCGACATGGATGGCTCCTTTCCCTATCTTAATCCTCAGACCCAGAGATTCTTAATCTGACAACACCGCCTCGAGAATATCGTTATCGGTCGAGAGCGGCAGGTACGGGCTCAAGGACTTTAAATCAAGACCTCCCGAAATCTCGGGAGGTCTTTGTTGATAAGTTTCATTGGGTAAAGGAAATCATAACCGTCATCGGCGTTCATGAAAAGCTTCAAAGCTGCCGTTTCGGAGGTACATACACCTATGGACGTAGATTAGCTGGGAAGCTGAGAGTGGAGAGCACCTGAAGAACCACTTCTCGACTCTCGGCAGTGGTATCGCTAGCATAGACGAACCCGGAAAAGTTGGTATCTCCCATAGGCGGAGGAAACAAGCTCCACAGGTCTGTTCCATCCTCCCGTTGACTATGACACGCAGGCCAGTTCCCTTGAGCGACGGCTATCTGCTGATAGCCTTGGGGACAGGCACCGCCTAACCCAACTCCCCAGATCAACTCGATCCCGCCTTCTGGGCCCTGCAAGGCGATGTGATGTTGTTGACCATCATTTTCATCCGGCAAGTCCTGCTCTTCCCAGTTGGGAGGATACTGCATGCTAAAGCCAACCTGTGCATTCGTGTACGTTTTCCAGGATGCATCCGCCTCGGAGGCAGGTGCTTGCGTGGCACTACCGATTGGAGTAGAAGCGGGGGATTGTGGCTCCTGTGCCAGCGAACTGCACGAGGCGAGCACCATGACCAAGATCAGGAACATGGATCGTTTTTTCAATTCATGACTCCTTGAGAAATATGCGTGGACGAAGCCGCCCAGCTTGGGCACCTTCCGCGTAGTGGGGTTTTGTTTCTTATTCATTTCACTTTCTCCTCTGGTTTGACAGCCTGATCGCAGGCCGCTTGAATTATCCCCAGTGTACGCGTCCAGGCTTTGAAATGGTTGCCATTTGTTGACAGCCCATGTTGACTCTTTTGTTGACCAAAAAGATAAGTCATGATGCGTGTAACGCGAGCAACTTTCTCTTGCAGGAAGGCGCTATCTGCAGGCATCTTCCCGGTTTTGACCGCATGGCTCTTTATTTGACGTGGAGCGCTGGTGGGCAGGACGGGATAACGCCGCTTTGCTCACATCAGCGGAACCCCGCGTACTCTTTTTGTGGGTCCATTATCCGGGTGATTTTCCGGGACCTCGCGAAGCATCCCGCTCGCGGGGCTTCGGTAGGCGGCGCATGAGTTCCCCGTCAGCCTTCGGTTTTCCCGCTGTTCTGAAAGCGATTCGGTGAGAACACATGCATTGAAATAAGGACCAGGATTCCGGCGATGAAACAGGTCACCTGACCTGTGATGGCATAACCAACGAGGGCAAACAGCCCGGCGGTTTGGAGGCACACCCATGTGAGGAGGACGGCCTTTTTTTCAGCCGGTCTGGATGGAGTGTTATAACGGTAGTATGCGAGCAGCCCGCCGGCAAGAGCAACCATGGATCCTATTGTGAGGGCAATCCCGATCGGATCTACGGCCAGCGATGCGCGGGCTTGTCGGGAGATTACCTTTGCAAAGAAAATTACAGCCCACGCTATTGTTTGGGCTACGACGAGTGCTCGATAAATAGCTGAATAGAAACGCCAAGACCTGGCTGTGACTCGCATGTTGTTCGTAAACTCTGAATGCTCTCTAACGGCGTGCGACCTGGCCCTTATGCTTTCGGCAGGGTACCCACGCCACTTTGACTAAACCCGCTTGCGCCATGTGTACGTTTCTTTTGGCGCACGCATTATTGGGCAGCAATAGCAGACCACAGCAACTTATAAGGCGTTGGTGTTGTTGAAGTGGGCTCTGTCTCAGCGTTTGGTCCTGCCAACAACGAACAGACCTAGGAGCTCGAGCCCAATACAGACACCGAGCCAGAGTCCATGAGTGAAGTCATTTGCAAGGAAGGACAGATCGAAAAGGCGGAGGGCTATTTCATATCCGGCAATTCCTAGCAATCCAATTGACACAAGAACATACCCATTCATTTTACTAAGCATTTTAATACATCTCTCCGTTTATATAGCGGCTTGACCGCTCGCTCTGGTGGCAGGTAGACAGGATCAAACCAGCTTATTCCCGCTCCTGTGAAAGTGTCTTAAAGCAGGACCTCCCGACATCTCGGGAGGTCTTTGTTCCTAAAAATTATTCTTTCACCGTGGCGCTGCCTGTCTGGTGAGAAAAGTATCATACAGGAATACACCCTGATGGGTTGCCCTACTTCGTCCGGGCGTTGATCTCGTCCAGCACTTGCTTGACCTTTTCCTCGGTCACGCCGTATTGCTGGGCTTGCGGCATCGCCAGCAGGGACTTAATCGTCATCCCGGATGCCATCCCGATCATGGGGTTCTTCGAGACGCCCGGTACGTGCTTTTCCAGCACTTCCACGGCATGAGAGTCTTTTAAAAGATCGCCCACTTTTGTATCTAGGGTATAAGCCATTGTTC
>JBKPQD010000175.1:0-4420 GCA_046733915.1 Chloroflexota bacterium | reverse complement strand
GGCACACCTGCAACATTTGGCGAGACAAAGACGCGTTCCGGTGGCTGTCCACGGCGCGCCATCTCGCCAGCCGTTTCAGCGATTAATGCCATGGCAATCGAAACAAATGTAAATGTGGAGCTGGCAGCCACACGTCCCGTGAGGCCTTCTATATCCACAAGGGCATCCTCGGAGGGCGAGCAGTTATCGATCAGAATATCGACAATATCCTGCAACGCTTTGCCACTTGGATGCTTGGACTGATTGACCTTACGATTGTCAACGGAAGAGACCCCGACAACGGTCAAGCCAGCCTCTTTGCCGGCCAACGCTATCTCGATCCCGGCAGCGTTCATGCCGCCATGCGAGAAGACCAGCAAACTATCGCGCGCATCGAGGTGGTGGGAAAGAAGCACGTTCCGTATGTAGCCCGGTTCCCGCTCCAGCCAGAGGAGCTCACGCGCGCCTCCCGGACCGACCACGTTGAACCACATCAAACGCGGGTCCATGATGGGATGAAATCCAACGTACGCCCCATACCGCGGGAAAATATCCTGTACCGGAAGCACGGAATGTCCAGAACCAAAGACATGTACAGCCCTGCCTGCCAAAATCGAGTTGGCAAAGGCGCCGGCAGCCGCCTGGATATTTTCAATTTGGGTAGTACGAATTTTTTCCAGAAGCCCGGCGGCCTTTTCGAAATACATTTCTGCAGACATAAAATAATCCTTCTCCTTTATATGAATTTTGTTTCGATTAAGTAGCGAGAATTTTAACCAGCCAAATTTCGCCAGGCTGCAGCGCATGTTGAAGCTGCAACTGTCCATTGGACCATGTCGTGGGAACTTCTTGCCCACGGACAACATCGCTGATGGCATAGTCACCCGAAGCGATTCGTAAGTCAAATGTAAAGGGCTGTGTGGCTTCTAACGTGTCGTTCGACTCACTGTGGTTGAACGCAAAGAAAAGATAGCCTGTCTTCCCATGATCTTCTTGAAACTCCAGGAGACGCGGTTCGATCTCTATCTCTTCCGGAACATTCCCGAGTCGCACGGGCGCATGGAGCTCGGCAAAATCGAGCAAGCCCTGTAGAAGCTTGCCGGTATTTCGATCGTCGAACTTGTAATAGGCTAAACTAAGCATTGTACCGGCAAAGACCGCCCAGCCCTTGCCATAGCGATGGGCAACGATGGCGGGCGAGCCGTCTTCAAACACGCCGATTACTTCCGCATCCGAGGAAAGCAATTCCAGCGCCTCCCGGAAGAACGCTCCTTGTAACACATCACCGCTTTTGAGGGCAGGGAACGCGGGATGCTCACGCGTGATCCGTACCGGGACGGGGCTATCTTCGCCGACGCCCTCGGCACCTTTCTCGCGGCAGCCAAAGACCTTCTCCAGCCCAAAGCCTGGCACAGCTTCGCCACAGTAGCCAGTCTCGACGTTCCAGGCGGTGCGTGCTTCCGCCAAAACAACGCCGCCCGCTTCGACAAACTTCCCAATCTCAGCAGCTGCCTGGCGCGGCAACATAAACGAGAAAGGAAGATAGAGGACACGATACTTTTCGAGCTTGCCAGCGCTGATCTCATCCGGATGGATATAGTCGGCGGGGAGATGCTTTTGATAGATCGCCTTGTAAGCGCCCACATAGGACCGGCTGGGGATGTAATGCCAGGGCTGGCGCATGCACTGCCACATGATGTTGGAGTAATTATTTAAGCAAACGGCTGCTTCCGCCCGCACCGGTTTGGCACGGTAAAACAACTGCATATCTTCAGATATCTTTTGGGTGAGTTCGCCCGCGGCTAGGGCGCGGTCACTGGGTGTCCCATCCAGGTTCGCCATGCCAAAGCCGGCCGATTCATAACCACTGCTCATCGGGTACCAGGCGTAGAAGCACAATCCCTTGGCACCATGGGCTAACGGCTGGAGGAGATACTGGCGCGCATCCTGGGCTGTCATGTGGGAGGCAAACATGCCGACGTATCCATGTCCCGCCTGTAGCTCTCCAAGCCAATAGGGCGCGCCGACGGAATCACACGCCGAACGCGTGGAGGTGAGCATGGCAGCCCGGAAAAAGGCGTGCTTCGTTTCCTTCGCGCCGACATGCCGCGGGTAAAGCGAAGTCCCCCAGACCTCAACCGCCTTTGCCATCTTCCAATCGTCGGGTGAGCCCTGCTCATCGAGTGGATTGGTGAGCACCATGGGCACCGCCGAATGACTGGTGGCGATGTGCTGGTCTGCTTGGCGAATGCAGTTCTCTCGCCAGGTCAGGTCTTCCGCGAGCTTCTCCTGAATGAAGTGAATCCAATCGATATATTCCGTATAGGTCATCAGCGAGATGAACTTGGGAGCAGGGACCGTATCCCAACTGGAAAATTGCCGGTACCAGGCGGTGTTCAAGGCTTCCACGGTTCCATACCTTCGCTTCAGCCAATCGCGGAAACGCTGCACCGTATGATTACAATAGCAAAATACAGCAGGCTGCGGCAAATAGTCGAAGTAGCCCCATTGCACGATGTGTGGCTCACTCCACAAGTCCCAGCCGAGGAAGCATGGCCGCTCGGCGACGCGCTTGGCCAAGGCGACCATGAAGCGCTCGGCGGCGTTATGTACACCGGGATGGTCGTAACAGTACCCCGGCGCGCCTTGCGAATCGATCTCCACACCGCCTGCCGAGACATATCTGCAATCCGGGAAATATTTCACCAGCCAGTCAGGTGCGGAATCCAAATAAATCTGGATAATGACTCTTAATCCCACTTCTTCTGCTAAATCCAGCAAGAGGTCGAGCGTTTCAAAATGGTACTCTCCAGGTTGCGGCTCCGCGGTTGCCCAATCCACCCAACAACGGACAGAATTAAATCCACAACTTTTGATCGTCTCCAAATCTTTCTTCCAGGCGACGGGCGAATTCTCATCGGGGAGGCGCACCATCGTGGCGCGTGCCCGTCCGCCGGTATACCAGACTGCAATCGGAATAAATTCTTCACGCTGCATACGATCTCCTATGAAAATTTACTTTGCAGCTTGCACAAAGTCCAGCAGAGCGCGACGAACCTGACTCCAAACGGAGGTGAAGACAAACGTCCCACTGCCTTCTCCGGGTAATGTGACAACTTTCGCATTTTTTACGCCTGCCGCGCTTTGTTTTGCCTGTTCCAGGATCAAGCCATGTTGTTCCCCTTGACTGGCAATCAAAAGCACAGGACGAGAGCCGAGCTGGTCCAAGTTCTTCAGCGACGGCGCGGAAATCAGAATCACCCCTGCGATCGCTGGGTCTTGCAAAGCCGCGGCAAGCATCGTCGGAGCGCCCTGCCCGCCGCCCAAGAGAAAAATCTTTCCCTTATCCACGAATTGATTTTGGCGAAGATATTCCGTAGCCGCTTGGACAGCCTCCATTGTCTGATTACCCAGTGCAAGGGCCAGGGAAGCGATGCCCGCCCGCGCAAAATCATCGCCCATGTCATACCAAACCTCGCGCTCTGCCAGGAAATGCGAGCCGGTAAAATTGAAAACAATGACCGGATAGGTTCCAGCCTGCTCGGGATGAATAAATGTGGCTTGATTGCCAGCAATATCAATCTCGTCGTGTCGGACAGCCGTGACAGCAATTTGATCCATTAAACCAATCCGCGGCAAGCCACCCTGCGTAAACTCGGAATACCCTTCATACATGGTGGTCACGGCGATGGTGTTACGTTCTCCATAGTTGAGCAGGTTACTGACGTCGGCATAAGCGGCAAATGGCTTGCGGACAGGTTCCACGGGCGCGCCATTGACAAACACTCGTCCATTGAAGGGATTGAGCCAGGCACTGATGCCGACCGCTTTCCCTTTCCAGGAGCGCGGCACAGTGACGTTTGTACGATACACAACCATCGTTGGTGTGCCTTCGAAATCGCCAAAGCCTTGCTCCTCCCAGGAGGCAGGCACATCCACTTCGTGCCAGGACGAATCGTCCAAAGCCGGCGAGACAAGTTCGTCGCTGAAAGCCCCTGCCGTCTGCGCCCGCCACTTCCCCGCCAAAGAGATCGCCGCCGATTCGCTGACCCCGGGCAGCAGCTCTTGTCCGGGTCCCGCTTCAACCGGCGCTAACGTCGGAGCCGGCACGGCCGGGGTGCAGGCGGAAAATAAAGCCAAGATGCAAATCCGTGCAATCAGGCGACTCATCATTCTGATTAACCTTTTAAGCCGGTCAAGGCGATACCCTGCGTGAAGTAACGCTGTAGAAAGATAAAAATGACCAGGGTGGGAATCACACTTGCCACCGTGCCTGCCATTTGCAAATTCAACACCTGCGCTTCCATCCCAAACGTGCGCAGGTTATTCAGCGCGAGCGGAACCGTATAGAGGGAAGGGGATTGCGCTACCAGCAAGGGCCACAAGAAAGAATTCCACACGCTGATCATGTTGAATACGCCCAAGGTCGCCAGAGCTGGAC
>JBKPQD010000174.1:0-7231 GCA_046733915.1 Chloroflexota bacterium | reverse complement strand
CTACTTATTTGCTGACGTCTGGATGCATCCTTCAGCCGAGGGGCATAAGTTGATTGCCAATGAGCTCGCGACGCTCCTGTCTCAAATGGTCGATCGCTGAAGTATCACAATATCTCTGCATAGGAGACTAACAAGCCGATGGATTTTTCCTGGACCGAAGAACAACTTAAATTTAAGAAAGCTGTGATCGAGTTCGCCCAGAAAGAATTAAATGAAGGGTTGATCGATCGCGAGCGGATTGGTGAGCTGGCTAACATAAACTGGAGAAAGTGCGCCCAAATTGGCATTCTGGGCCTCGCTGTCCCGGAGAATTACGGAGGCAGCGGGACCGACATCATGACCACGATGCTAGTCATGGAAGGTCTTGGCTATGGCTGCCGGGATAACGGGTTGATCTTTGCGATGAATGCCCAAATGTGGAGCGTACAGCATCCGATTCTGGCCTTTGGCACTGAGGTGCAGAAGCAAAAGTACTTGCCGGGTATGTGCAGCGGGGAATTGATTGGAGCACATGGCATGTCAGAACCCGAGTCAGGCTCTGACGCTTACAGCCTGCACACCCGAGCAGAACGGGTCGGCGAGGGATATGGTCTCAACGGGACGAAAATGTTTGTGACCAACGCGCCAATTGCCGACCTGGCTCTCATCTTTGCGACCGTCAATCCAGCGAAGGGAATCGGCGGAGTCACTGCCTTTCTAGTGGAAAAAGGGACGCCAGGTTTTAGAGTGAGCCGGAATATCGAAAAGATGGGCTTGCGTACTTCTCCAATGGGCGAGTTGATTTTGGAGGACTGTGCGCTTCCGCTTGAAAGCCGGTTGGGACCAGAAGGCGCCGGCTCCAGCATCTTTAATAGCTCGATGGAGTGGGAGCGCAGCTGCATCTTGGGCAGCCATGTTGGAGCGATGGAACGCCAACTGGAAGACTGCATCCGTTACGCCCGCCAGCGCTCCCAATTTGGCCAGAAAATCGGTAAGTTTCAGTCCGTTGGCAATCGCATTGCGGACATGAAAGTCAGACTGGAAACGGCTCGACTGCTCCTGTATAAAGTCGCTTGGCTCAAACAGATGGGAAAACCTGCAGTGATGGAAGCGGCGCTGGCAAAGCTATACCTAAGCGAATGTTTTGTCCAATCGAGCCTAGATGCCGTCCGAACCTATGGCGGGTATGGGTATATGACAGAGCTTGGAGTGGAGCGTGACCTCCGGGACGCGGTCGGTGGGACACTTTACTCCGGCACTTCTGATATCCAGCGGATGATCATTGCCCGCTGGCTGGGTCTGTAGTATGAGGCGGAATGTAATATTTTACGTGCTGATGATCGCCACTTTTGGTTCCCTTTTGTGGTTTGATTTTAACCAAGGGGCAAAGCTCGAGGTCTTACAACTCCATCAGTCGAGCAATGGAGAGAGCCAGGCAGCAACGAGCGCGGAAAATCATGAGATCCAAGTGACTTCTGATAACAGCGCCGCGGTCATGTTCTTCCAAAATTTGTACCGAAATTTAGAACATCCACTCAGTCTGCTCTTGCTCCAGATCGTAACCATTGTGCTATGCTCAAAATTGCTCGCCTGGCTGATGAGCAATATCGGCCAGCCAATGGTAATTGGCGAGATTATCGCCGGCATTCTGCTTGGCCCGTCCGTCTTGGGCCATTTCTGGCCGGCAGTCAGCAATTTTATCTTTCGAGCTGATTCGTTGCCCAACTTGAATTTTCTCAGCCAACTGGGCCTCATTCTGTTCATGTTTATCATCGGCATGGAGCTGGATGTCCAGTTGCTGAAGCACAGAGCCCACACGGCCATCGTCGTGAGCCATGCCAGTATTATTATCCCCTTTGCGATGGGAGTCAGTTTGGCTTACTTCTTGTACCCGGCATTTGCACCGACGCAAGACTCATTTTTAGCCTTTGGTCTGTTTATGGGCATTGCCATGAGCATTACAGCTTTTCCTGTGCTGGCTCGCATCCTACACGAGCGCAATATGACGAAAACTTCGCTGGGCAGCCTCGCCCTTACGTGCGCAGCCGCCGATGATGTCACTGCGTGGTGCATCCTGGCGGCGGTGATTGCAATCGTCCAGGCCGGTACGGCTAGTAGCGCTGTGTTTACGGTTCTCTTCTGTATTATCTATGTTTTTGCGATGTTGAAAATGGTACGACCCTGGCTTGAGCGCCTGGGAGCCAGGTATGCCAGCGCTGAGAGCATGAGTAAAACATTCGCGGTCCTTTCCTTCGTTGTTTTGTTTTTATCGGCTCTAACGACCGAAGTGATCGGCATTCACGCTTTGTTCGGCGCATTCCTGGCAGGCATCAGCATGCCGACGTTTGACGGCTTCAGAAAATCGCTTGCATCCAGGATCGAAGATGTAAGTTTAGTGATCCTGCTGCCGTTGTTTTTTGCCTTTACCGGCCTTAAGACACAGATTGACCTGTTGAACAAGGGCTCCGCCTGGCTGGTCTGTGGATTAATCATATTGGTGGCGGTCGCTGGAAAATTCGGGGGTGGTTTGTTGGCGGCGAAGTTTACCGGCCAGTCGTGGTCCGATTCATTCGCCCTCGGGGCGCTAATGAACACGCGCGGGCTGATCGAACTGGTCGTGCTCAACATCGGCTATGATCTGGGCGTGCTCTCTCCGACAGTCTTCACCATGATGGTCTTGATGGCGCTGGCAACCACATTTATGACGTCTCCCGCCCTGTCGCTCGTTCAACATTTTAGCTCGAAACCAGCATCTGTCGCATCCAACCCTGTACCGGAAAGATCATAAAATACCGGTTCGGCAATCTTTCGATCCGCAGAACACCATATCAATCACGCATGGAGGTCAACAATGTACGATGTCATCATTATAGGCGGCGGACCGGCTGGCTCGACGATGGGATCCTATCTATCGAAAGCCGGAATCAAGAACCTGATTTTGGATGGACATAACCATCCACGCCCTCATGTAGGCGAGTCGCTTGTACTCTCCACCATGCGGGTTTTCGGAGAACTCGGTCTTATTGAGAAAATGGACCAGGCCGGATTTCCCAAGAAGTTCGGTGCATCGTGGCGCGACTTCAATGGGAAAGAGCAAGCCTTGCACTTCTCTGAGTTTCGACAGGAAGGCATCGATCGCGACCATACGTACCACGTCGACCGGAGTAAATTTGACCTGCTGCTTCTCAAGCATGCCGAAAGCCTGGGCTCTGAGGTACATCAAGGCGTGCAGGTGAAAAAGGTCAACTTCGTGGATGATCGAGCAGTTGGGGTCCGAGCCAGGTTCGGCGGGCAGGAGGTTGACATCCCCGCCAAGATTGTAGTGGACGCCAGCGGCCGGCAAACCCTGCTGGGACGTCAACTGAATCTGAAACAGAACGATAAAATCTTTAACCAGTATGCCGTCCATGGCTGGTTCGAAAATGTCGAGCGCGGTGAGAATCCGAAAACAGCGGACTATATCCACATCTACTTCCTCCCTGTCAAACGAGGCTGGGCCTGGCAGATTCCGATCACGGACAAGATTACATCCGTGGGCGTTGTAGCGGAACGCGAAGTCTTTCAACAGTTCAAGTCAGAGTCGGAGCGCTACTTCAATACGTACGTCGAGTCTAACAAGGGCCTGGCGCGAGCGATGGCAAATGCAGTGCGCGTCAACGATTTTAAGACGGAAGGCGATTATAGCTATATCCTCGACAAGTTCTGCGGTAACGGTTTCCTGATGGTGGGCGACGCAGCCCGCTTTGTTGATCCCATCTTCTCTTCGGGGGTCAGTGTCGCCATGCATAGCGCTCGCTTTGGCGCCCAAACAATCCAGGCCGCGCTGGAGTCGGGTGACTGGAGTGAAGAAGCACTAAAACCCTACGAGCGTACGTTGCGAGGCGGTGTGGAAATCTGGTATGAATTCATTCGTCTCTACTACAAGCTGCTCCCCCTCTTCACACTCTTTATCCAAAGTGAATACAGAGTAGAAATCTTGCGCTTGCTGCAGGGCGAAGTCTTTAACCGGCAGGATGTACGTGTGCTGGATGTAATGCGCCGTTACATCGAGGTCGTCGAGAAGAACGAGAAGCATGTGTTCCGCGGGCAACTCAGCGATATCCCCATTGAGGATATCTTGAATGAGGCCGGAAGTAATGCAAGTGTTCAGCAACTTGAGGCTTAAGTAGACCTCTTGGACCGCTCGCGCCACCCAGGTCCTGGCACACTGATCGGTCGTGGTTGGCTCGCTCGGAGGACTTGTCCAGGGCCATACCAATTTAAGGAGAATTCATGCCCCGTGTGATTGTTTTTGACCTAATAGGGACGTTATTAGATTTGCAGGCTACGGATACGCATTTCGAGCGTTTCTTTGGCGACGCGGCTATACGAAAAGAGTGGTTCATGCAGACGCTGCAATTTGCAATGACAGCCATGCTGACGGACGCCTATGAAGACTTCGAAGTCCAGGCAGATACGGCGTTGGAGCTGACAGCCAGGCACTATAAGGTCTCCCTGCTTGGCGAAGAGAAGAATCTGATTCTGAGCACGTTGCGCAAGCTGCGAGCCTATCGTGAGGTGGATCAGAGTCTCCAACGCTTGCGGGACGCTGGACTGAGGCTCGCCACATTGACGAACTCGACAGCAAAGACGGCCGAAGCACAACTCGCCAACGCCGGATTACGAGACTACTTCGAGCAGGTAATCTCAGCCGATGAGATCCACTGTTTCAAACCATCACCAGAGGTCTACCATTTGGCTGCCAGGCGGCTGAACGTGGAACCGGGACAGATACGATTGGTGACGGCACACCATTGGGACGTGACTGGCGCGCTGCGGGCAGGCTGCACTGCGGCTTTCGTCGTCCGACCGGGCCAAGTGCTGAATCCCTCCGGCCCGCAGCCCGATGTAAAAGGAATGGATTTGGGCGAGGTTACGGAGAAGATTTTGGCGGTCGAGCTTGGACAAGGCTGAAGCATGAAAGAAAATACACTGACGATGCCACCCGACCTGCCACGGACTCGCCGCGAACCATCCAAAGGATGGGCTTGGCCCAAACTCCGCGAGCTGTGGGAATTTCGAGAGCTGCTCTATTTCTTCGCTTGGCGCGACATCAAGGTGCGTTACAAGCAAACGGTTATGGGCGTGCTGTGGGCAATTATCCAGCCCTTCCTCACCATGGTAATTTTCAGCCTGTTTTTTGGCCGGCTGGCAAATATTCCTTCTGATGGCTTGCCTTATCCTGTCTTTAGCTATGCCGCGCTGGTCCCCTGGACTTTCTTCGCCAACGCCCTCGCCCAAGCATCGAACAGTCTGGTAATAAACGCCAACATGATCAAGAAAATTTATTTTCCACGCCTGGCATTGCCGATTGCCACAGTATTGGCTGGCGTGATCGATTTTGTGTTGGCATTCCTGGTGCTACTGGGCATGATGCTGTATTACGGACTAGTACCGACGGTCAATATCATCTGGTTGCCATTTTTTGCATTGCTGGCCCTGGTGACTTCGCTTGGCGTGAGCTTATGGCTCGCGGCGATGAACGTACAATTCCGCGATGTACACTATACGATCCCGTTTCTCACTCAGGCATGGCTTTTTGCGACGCCAATTGCTTATCCCAGCAGTCTGCTGCCCGAACCGTGGCGGACGATCTATGGACTAAATCCTATGGCGGGCGTGGTCGAGGGATTTCGATGGGCATTGCTGGGAACCGATACAGCGCCCGGGAAAATGATTATTATCTCTGCGCTGGTTGCATTAACCCTGTTGGTAAGCGGAGCGTTCTATTTCCGCCGCATGGAACAGAGTTTTGCCGATGTATTGTAGGTGAGCCCGATGAGTGATATTGCGATTAAAGTGGAAGGTCTAGGCAAAGAATTTCACATTGGTGGTTTGCAGAAGAGTTACTATAGGCTCACAGACCAATTGACGGATATGATCGCGGCGCCCTTTCGCCGTGCAGGAAAGCTCATGCGCGGACAAGCCAGCGGCGCGGCAGAGCTAGACGAAACAATATGGGCTCTCAAGGATATTTCGTTCCAACTCAAGCCGGGGGAGGCCGTTGGAATTATTGGCCGCAATGGAGCTGGCAAGAGCACCCTTCTGAAGATCCTGTCCGGCATCAGCGATCCGACCAAAGGTTATGCCGATATTTATGGCCGCGTGGGCTCGCTACTGGAAGTAGGTACTGGTTTCCACCCGGAGCTCACCGGGCGTGAGAACATTTACCTGAATGGCGCTATTCTTGGCATGAAAAAGGCGGAAATCGAACGCAAATTAGATGAGATCGTGGCTTTTGCAGAGATCAACAAATTTCTGGATACGCCCGTGAAGCATTACTCGAGTGGTATGTATGTGCGTTTAGCCTTTTCGGTTGCGGCGCACCTTGAGCCGGAAATTCTGCTGGTAGATGAAGTGCTGGCTGTCGGAGATCTTGCCTTTCAAAGAAAATGCCTGGGAAAGATGGACGACGTTGCGCAGATGGGGCGCACGGTGATTTTCGTCAGCCATAACATGAGCTTGTTACAGACACTGTGTCGGCGCGGCATCTTTTTGCAAGAGGGTTCCGTGCACACGGATGGCACGATCACCGAAGCCGTCGACGCGTATCTGCAATCGCTCGAACAGGCCCGCACCCAGGATCTATCCACGCGAACCGATCGAAAAGGACGGGGCACCGTTCGACTCGTCGACGCGGAAGTGTTCAACGGCAGCCGCGAGTCGTCTTCCATTTTGAAAACGGGATATCCGGCGCGTTTTGTCTTTGGCGTGAATGGCTTTGTCCCCGGGCTGGCTTGCAACTTTTTCATCTATGACACTATCGGTCAACCCATCACCAGCTTCCAGAGCAAAGTGCGCGGACCCGAAGACGCATTTGATTCGCAGGGTGGGCTACAGTTTGTCTGTGAGCTGGATGAACTGCTGCTCTTGCCGGGTCGCTATCGAATTGATGTAGCAATCACCGGCGACAATTGGCTTCAGGATTTTATCGAAGCAGCAGCAGTCTTTGAGGTCGCAGAAGGCCAGGTGCGTGGCAGACCCGCCCCCCATGACGGGAAATTTAGCGTGATTATGGACCATCGCTGGACCGTTCCAACGAAGAACTAGAGCCATCGGGATAAGGTTTTGATGATGAGTGGATTCAAAGTACAACACAAAGAGGCCGTCTATCTCGGCATCATTTTGATTGTCGTGGGTATTTTTCTAAAGCGAGTGATTGAGCTGACACTCGTTCCTGATGGCCGCATCGAGCATCCCATCTATCTTGGCT
>JBKPQD010000173.1:0-1600 GCA_046733915.1 Chloroflexota bacterium | reverse complement strand
CGCTGACGCTGCATCACCGGAATGACTTGACGACTCATCTCTGCCAAGCCGATCACATTAACATCGAATGTTCTGCGTAAATCTTCGTGGGAGATCTCTTCCAGCCACTGATAGAGCGCCCATCCGGCGATATTGGCGAGTATATCGATGCGTCCAAAGGTGGCTACGGTGGTTTGAACGAGGCGCTCGATTTGAGCGGGGTCGGTCACGTCCGTCGGTATCGCCAAGGCTGTCCCACCCATCTCTTCAATCTCTTTCTGGAGTCGCTCGAGCCGGTCTGCGCGCCGTGCCGCGAGAATAGTAATGATTCCAGCTTGGGCAAATTCTCGCGCGGTCGCTTCGCCGATCCCGGAGGAGGCTCCGGTCACAATTGCAACTTTCCCATCCAAAGCAGGGAGCTTGTTCATTTTCATGGTGTTCAGTCCTTTGTTGATTAAGACGCTGGTGTACAGTTGTCGTTATGGGATGGTGGGTGCGTCCGATGTATTCTCCTACTTGACGCTCCTACATCCTGCCGCTATAATCTGCCCGCTTGAATCGTAAATTTCGTAGGGGCGGACGGTCGCGATGCATGTTCGCAGACGGCCATCCGTCCCTACAACGTGTAAATAAGGAGAAAGATCAATGCCCCCACATCCAAAGCGCAAACATTCCAAGAGCCGCCGCGACAACCGTCGCGCCCACGATGCTCTACAGGCTCGCAACCTGACCGCATGTTCCAATTGCGGATCCATGCGCCTTCCACATACCGTCTGTCCCAATTGCGGCTTCTATGAAGGTCGTGAAGTTGTCGAAGTGAAGAAGGAAAAGAAGAAATCTGAGTAAAAGCCGCTCGCTTTGCGTGCTTCGCGAGCTGCCGTTCCGTACACAATCGCCGCAAAACGGGTCGTCACGTCTACGACCCGTTTGTGTTTAACGGTATGCACACGCTCGCAAAACTTATGGAGACACTATGAAACTCAACCTGCAATTGTCCGCGTTCGTATTCCCTGGTCAGGGCTCGCAGGTTCTCGGGATGGGGAAAGAATTAGCCGAAACATATCCGGTTGCCAGAGATGTCTTTGAAGAGGCGGATTCAATCCTCGGCTTTTCGCTTTCACAACTGATGTGGAACGGACCGGCGGACGGATTGAACGAGACGATCAACACGCAGCCGGCCCTATATATTCATTCGGTTGCGGCGTGGAGGGCGTTCACAAACCTTGATCCGGATGGGAAACCGGCGACGGTTGCCGGGCATTCGCTCGGCGAGTTATCCGCGCTGACCGCCTCTGGCGCGTTATCCTTCTCGGATGGCGTGCGCCTCGTGCGCAGACGCGGGGAATTAATGAAGCGCGCCGGGGAGCTGAATCCCGGCGGCATGGCTGCTATTCTCAATCTGGATATTCCGGCGCTCGATCAGGTTTGCGCCCAGGCAAGCACAAACGAAGAGGTTGTACAGGTCGCAAATGATAACTGCCCGGGCCAGGTCGTGATTTCCGGACACAGACCGGCTCTGGAACGCGCCATGGAAGGCGCCAAAGCCGCCGGCGCAAAACGCGCCCTGCCGTTGCAGGTCAGCATCGCCGCGCACTCCCCGTTGATGGACTCAATCCAGGTC
>JBKPQD010000172.1:0-4691 GCA_046733915.1 Chloroflexota bacterium | reverse complement strand
ACAGGAAACCCTGACAATGAATACAAACGACCCAGACGACATACGTGTGCCCGACGGGGTAGGCATCGTCTTTCGAAAAACTTTGGGCCATTACATGGTCCACGCCAACGGACGGGAACTTGACTGCAAACTCTCGTCCCTCATACATAAAGATCTAATTTACTCCACAGCCGACCCCAGCTCCATGCGGACACGCGTCCAGGAAGTCCGCGAGCTGGAGCACGTGGACCCTGTCGCCATCGGCGACCGCGTCCGCTTCACGGAGGCTGGAGGCAACCGCGGCATGATCGTCGAAGTGTTGCCGCGCCGCTCCACATTCTCACGTCCTGCAACGACGACCGGTCGACGCATCTTCGAGCAGGTCATCGCCGCAAACGCAGAACGAGTGATTCCGATTTTTTCAGTTACGAGTCCTACGCCCAAGTGGGGACTTCTCGACCGCTATTTGGTGGCAGCCGAAGCGGCAGGGTTACCGTCCCTGATCGTCATCACCAAACTGGACCTTGCCTGGAAAAATCCGCAGCTGGATGAGGAACTCGAAACATACCGTAAAATCGGCTATCCGATTCTGAAAGTCAGCTCGGTTACAGGCGAAGGAGTCGAAGAGCTCAAGGCGCTTTTACAGGGCCGAATGTCGGTCCTCGTCGGGAAATCTGGCGTAGGCAAGACGTCTTTGCTCAATGCTATCCAACCCGGGCTTGGACTACGTGTCAAAACGGTGAGCAATGGCGAGCTCGGCAAGGGACGTCATACGACAACCCATTATGAAATGTTCGAGCTGGATTTCGGTGGAACGCTACTTGATACTCCCGGCATGCGCGAGTTCGGTTTATGGAACATCACGGCCGATGGACTGGCAGATTTCTTCCCCGAGATGGCAAGCTATGTCGGTCAATGTAAGTTTGGACTCAGTTGCCATCACGACCGTGAACCGGGATGCGCGGTCCGCAAAGCGGTCATGGCTGGCAATGTCAGTCCGTACCGTTATCAAAGCTATATGCACCTGCGGGAGGAGCTATGAGACGCAGTGCCTCCTCCTTCGGCGATTTTAAGTGCGCACATTGCCACGTCGTTGTTTCGAGCGCGCATCTCCTCTCGGGAGTTAACAACCGCAATCACTGTCCGTATTGTTTGTGGTCCTGCCATCTTGACCTGTATGCCGCCGGCGATAGGCTGTCCGCGTGCAAGGCGCAGATGAAGCCTATTGGGTTGACGATAAAGCATGGTACGAATAAATACCGGCTCGAGAAAAGAGGGGAGCTGATGCTGGTCCACGAATGCATCGAATGCCGAACGCTGTCCATCAACCGCATCGCTGCCGACGACGATCCTGCTGCCATCCTCGCTGTATTTCAAGCGTCTTTTGAGAGTCAAATCCACAATTACTGTGCAAGCCTGGGAATCCAGATGCTCAACAGAAATGATTCAGACGATGTACACAGGCAACTATTTGGAGCGGTGCAGGCTCATCGTCAAGTCTGGTAAACAAACATCCCGTCGAATGACGGGATGTTTCTCTTATTCATTGGTCGCGGTCATCTGCTGGAGCAACGCTCTCAGATTTCGTTCATGCAGCGTTTGCGCGAGCCCTCCCAGGTAAACCCGGCTCTTGCCGCATTCTTCGATCGTGATGTTCTCTAAGAGTTCCGCGGCGTTCTTGCGCTTGGAAATTGCCTTTACGGATTTTTTGATCGCGGCTAAATAATTGAGGTTCTCCTTGACGGCCGCGTCAATCTCGCCGCGCAGGATGATGTCACCGTGGCCCTGTACGATGTTCTCGAGCCCCATGCGCCCAATATGACGAATGGAGGCCATGATCTCGTCAATGTTTCCATCCACCACGTAAGGCAACGGCATGAAAGAGTCACCGGCAAAAAGGATGCGATCCTCCTCGACGAGCACGGCGATTCCATCGCTGCTGTGACCGGTTGCCGGGGAAATGATCAGGTTCTTCTTGCCCACACGCAGGGTGAACTCACCTTTTTCAAAGGTCATGTGCGGCAGGACGATCTTGACCTGTCGCAATGCCGGGTTCTGTTTTTGTGCCGCCTCTAAAGAGGGAATGCCTCGCTCTTCCAATAATGCCCGGCAACGCTCGTGAGCGATCACGGTTGCGCCAGGGAAGAAACAATTCCCCCAGGCGTGATCGGCGTGGTAATGGGTGTTGATCACATACCGCACCGGGACATTCAATTCATGTTCGATAAACTCGCGGATACTCAACGTTTCGTCGGGCAATGCCAGTGTATCGATCACCACCGCCCATTGTGGTCCGGCTACCACTCCGGCTGTCACTTGGGCGTAAATTTCACTTTGAAACCAAAAAACATTCTCGGAGACTCGTTCGCGATGCATGCAATCAACCCTCAAAATTTTTTCTATTGATAGCACAAAAATACACGAAAATCAAGTTGATTAGACAAATTATTGATGTTTTAGTAAAGATGGTTGATTCTTATTGCTTGCTTTCGCTTTTCTGCCATGATACACTGTACAAGGCATGGGAAAAAGTCTGCTTATCGTTACCGCAGATACGAATTTTGGACAGGTGCTGCTCTACGGGCTGGAACAGGCCGGCTACGCCGCGTTTATCGTCAAAGGCAAAGGGGAGGCAGTCGTCCGTGCGGATGAAAAGGACTGCACCCTTGCTTTTTTGGATATGGACCTGGGGGCCAAAATCGCACTCGATATTGCCAGAGGATTACGAGCGCTCCGGCCCAACATGGAGCTGGTCCTGTTCTCTGACCAGGTACCACCGGCCGCGTTGGATGAAATCCGCCCGTGGACGCTGATGCCCAAACCTTATTATCTACCGGACGTGTTGAATATGCTGAACAATCATGGCTCTCCCTATGCAAGCTCACAGATGAACAACGCTCGAGAAGTGCACACCAGTGTGCCCGGGCTCCCGTGGCTACAGGATGTGTCCAAAGCCGCCCAACACCTAACACGCCTCACGCTCGAATCGGCCGCCCAGGCAGCCCTGATCACGCGCGGTGACAATCTGTGGGCTTACGCCGGTGGACTGTCGCAGAATGCCGCCAAAGAACTGGCGGTCACCGTGACGCGTCACTGGGACGGACAAAAGGGTAGCGATCTGCTGCGCTTTGTCCGGTTGGAGGCAACCAAGGCTGAGCATATGCTCTACGCCACCCGCTTAGCAGACGATGTGGTGCTGGCGCTGGTATTCGATGCCGAGACCCCGTTCAGCACCATCCGTTCGCAAGCGGGTCAATTGGCGCAATCGCTTTCTATCCCGAATGCGGAGGAAGAAAGGCCGGTTGCACAGCAAAGTCCGCTCCCCGCCTCGCATGAGGCAAAGACCGAGCTTCTGGACGACGATGAAGAAGAGGAACAGGAAGCCGCGATCCCCAACATCGCAAACATCCTCTCCGATGTCCCCCCTCCGCAACCGAATGCGGGAAGGATTCCGCTGCCGGAAGAGGACCTGCTCGGTACGCGTCCTTCGTCGAGTCGCATCAATCAATACAGCCGCGAGAGCTCCCCTGCAGTGCGTGTGAATGATGTAATGGTTTCCAACCAAAATGAAGAGACCGTGGAACATGTTGTCGAGGATTTCGATGCCACGATGCCGTCGAAATCACGTCCCCGCCCTGAGACGCCCTTCCGGCGTCCCCTGCCGGGTGAACTGGATGAGACGCGCCCCCATTCGATCACAGAAGTGGCAGGACGCCTGATGCTTGAGCCGATCGCCCCGGGACTGTATAACCTTACCTATGCCTGCTTGCTGGTGCCGCGTTTTAGCTCGCATTACTTGACCGGAGATATTTCGGACCGTATTTCAGAATGGCTGCCGCAGATCTGCATCGCCTTCGCCTGGCGACTCGAGTTTCTGGCGGTCCGACCGGAATACGTGCAGTGGGTGGTGAATGTGCCACCCGCCACCTCACCCGGTTACCTGATGCGGATCATGCGCCAGCAGACCTCCGAAAAGATCTTCACCGAATTCCCGCGTATGAAGAAGGAGAATCCCTCCGGCGACTTCTGGGCGCCAGGATATCTCATCATGGGTGGGACACAACCGCACCCGCCGCAGCTGGTCAAAGACTACATTAAGCAGACCCGCACACGCCAGGGATATTCACAACCGCGAAGTGGTGCCCCGGCCCATTGATCGCATCGCCAGGTGAGTGTGCAACACGCGGAGTATAATAACTCCGCGTTACTATTTAATCTCAGAGGTAAGGGCGACCCGTCCGGCTTCTTTTGTTTAATATTTAGCAAGTGATCATGCGTGACGCTTGCACCGTAAGAAGTTGAAGGGTCGCTCCTGTATCCACACAAGAATAGACCAACTGGAAAACCTAAACATGCCCCCCACCCTTTACCTAATTGACGGACACGCACTCGCATATCGCATGTACTTTGCATTGACCGCCGGTGGAAGCAGCACGCGCTGGCAAACATCGCAAGGCGAACCCACGGCGGGAACATACGGCTTTGCCCGTGAATTGATGCGCATTCTCGAGCAGGAAAAACCCGAATACATTGCCGTGGCGTTCGACACCGGGAAAACCTTCCGAGATCAGATCTTCCCGGAGTACAAAGGCACGCGCGCCAAAATGCCCGATGACCTCAGCCCCCAGATCGGGCGAATTCGTCAGATGATCGACGCGTTCAACATCCCGCGCCTGGAAGTGGAAGGCTTCGAAGCGGATGATGTGCTCGGC
>JBKPQD010000171.1:0-4847 GCA_046733915.1 Chloroflexota bacterium | reverse complement strand
ATGCGCAAGTCAGCGACCATGTTCGGGCTGTTCAGACTTGCCTCGATACCACCCAGGTAATTGTCTGCTGCCGTTTCGCTGAAGCCGGCGTCAATCCAGGTCTGCTTGTTTTCGAACTGTGAAATACGGAAGGGGTTGTAGCCGGTTTTTCCCACAACAACGTCCGCATTCGATTGTGCAGGCTGCGACATATACGAGAGGAAGGCATAGGCGGCATCTTTTACTTTGTCATCCGCCGCAGCATTGATGGCACCTGCCCATCCACCAAAGGACGCATATGGCGCATAATTCACACCATCCACTGCATAGGGGCAAGTCGTTGCATCACAGGCTACCAGTTCACCGGTGTCACGATCCAGAACTTGGGTGGAACCGGGTGTAATGGTGGCGCCCACCTTGTCGATCACTTTGGAATTCTCGGGGTCAATCGCCAGTGTCCCGATATCGCCCCAGTCCATCGTCAGCGCACAACGACCGGAGATGAACAGGCCGCGCGAATCCCCAACACCCTGGTTGCTTTCATCGGGCGGTCCGTATAGGCCAGTTTCCTTGTAGACCTCCAGAGCGCGTTTGAAAGCGGCGTTATTGACGAGCGGTGTCATATCATTCGTGTTGAAGAATACGCCTTGCGAAGTACCCTGCGTCTGAATATAGGGCGCAGCGATCGACCAGATCCACCAATACGATTGTTGCGCAGGAGCCTTGGAAATACAGGATCCATAATCGGCTTCACCATCGCCGTTTAGGTCTTTACCATTTAAGGTCTTGGCAATATTCAAGTAATCGTCCCAGGTCTTTGGAGGTTCAAGACCTGCCTCAGCGAGCGAGTCCGTACGGTAATAGACCATGTGCATATCGCCATCGAGCGGGATACTATAGACCTTGCCCTGATAGGAGTTAAAGTCGCGGAAGAATGGCGCGACGTCCTCCCATTCCAGGGCGGGATCGGCCTCAATGCGCGGAGTAAGATCTTCAATGTAACCGGCCGGAGCGAAATCCACGATCCAGGAGGGGGCGAACAGGAACGCGTCATAGGCATTCGTTCCGGTCGCCATATCGGTCAGCGCTTTTTGATAGAGCTCACTGTTCGGTACGGTGATCACGTTGATCGTCGCCCCGGTCAATTTCGTAAAGTCTGGGCCACGGCGCTGCAGCGGCTCGGCAACTTGCGGTCCAACGAAGGTCAGCAGGTTGACCGTAACACCGTCAAACATTTTCCCGGAAGCTTGGGTGGCAGGCGCCTCGGTGACTGCGGGCGCTTCGGTGGCAGCTTCCGTCGCAGGAGCGCTCGTTGTTGCTTCAGGCGCTGCCGTAGGAGCAGGAGCGCCACAGGCTGTGATGAGGACACCGAAAATAATCACGACACTCCATAGTTTCATGAGCTTGTGCTTGGGTTTCATGACTTCTCCTTCTTGATTGGTAAGGGCACAAAATTTGATTCTGTGTAAATCGTTTACAATAAGAGGAAGCGGTACATACACGAGTCAATAGGCTAGTTCCTTTCTATTACAGAAATGATCACCTGCTGGCAGCGGGATTCGATCTGTGGCGAGGAATAAAAACTATCAGCACCGGTATGTGCCGCTCTTTTTATGCAAGGGGAGGAGTGAAGAACGTCAGCAGCTCTACCAGGGTCGTGCCTACGTTTCGCAGGGCGTGTTCCAGCCCGATGGGGATTGCAATTATTTGTCCATCTTTGAGTGACACCTCCGTTTGATCTAAAGTGAGGATCGCATTTCCTCTGATCACCCAGACTGTTTCCACTTGTTCCGCATGGCGATGGCGACCCACAACGGCACCAGGCGGCACGCGGATCACATTGACGTTCGCGAATGGATTATCCAACGGGGTCAGCAGGCCCTTCATGGAAATGCCAGGAAAGCGAGCGTGTTCCTGCCATTCTCCCGCGGTAAGATCAGCAACGCGCGGCATGGTCATCAATTCATTTCCATTCCGCCGCAGACGTTGAGAGCCTGCCCTGTAATATAGGCCGCGTTCGGCGAACACAGGAATGAAACAGCACCCGCAACATCTTCCGGAGTTTCAATTCGACCGAGCGGGATGCGAGAGATCATCCGGTTGAGAGATTCTCGCGCCGTGATACCCAGGGCGCTGGCTCGAATTTCATGAATGCCGCTGGTCATCGGTGTATCCACTACGCCTGGACAAACCGCGTTCACCGTAATGCCGCGTGGCGCAAACGCCAACGCTGCCGATTGCGTCAAACTGATCACCGCAGATTTTGCAGCCGCATAATGGGGCTGATCCGGTCGACCCGAACGTCCCGATATGGATGACAGGTTGACAATATGGGCCCCTTCGGTCATATGCGGAATAGCAAACTGCATGGCAAAGAAAACAGTCTTCAGATTCAGCGTCAGAATGGCATCCCACTCCTGTTCCTTGATTTCAAGGAATGGAGTGATAAGCACACGACCGGCATTGTTGACCAACACGCGTATTTCACCCCACTCTGCAGCAAGAGATATTGCTTTTTGAATTTCATCCAGCTTTGTGAGATCTGCTGTGAGCCCCAAAGCACTGCCCCCCAAGGACTCGATCTCTTTCCTGACCTGGTCCAGTGCAATCGGATTTATGTCTACGATCGCAACTGCGAATCCGTCCTGAGCCAGGCGGCAAGCAATCGCTTTCCCGATGCCTTGACCGGCGCCAGTCACGATTGCAACCCCGGACCTGGAGGAATCATTTTGCATTCTTCGTGTCCTTATGGGATTTTGATATGTCCTCGAGGACATTACGTGAATACAACAGGTGCTTGGTCATCGCTTGACGTGCTGCATCCGCATCTCCGTTCACTACAGCCGCCACAATCGCTTCATGCTGGTCAAAGACCTCTTGCACCGGACGTGGAAAATCCTCCCAGGTCAATATGATCTGCTCGCGTAACTGACTGATCAAGGGCGCAAGCAATACTTTGAAAAGGTCGTTCTGTGTCGATTCGGCCAGTGTGACGTGCAAGCGAAAATCCA
Organism: Chloroflexota bacterium; assembly: GCA_046733915.1. Classification (GTDB taxonomy): domain Bacteria; phylum Chloroflexota; class Anaerolineae; order Anaerolineales; family Villigracilaceae; genus Defluviilinea. The sequence goes on along the minus strand of JBKPQD010000171.1, from coordinate 1,857 downwards.
GTTCGGCCATTTGCTTGGCGGTATTCTTTCCCTCCCGCATTTGTTTGCAAATCTGGCGCAGCTCCGTCCGCTGCTCAGGAGTGATACGGCTTGCCGCCAGAGCGACCATCTCGACTTCCAGCACTCGCCGTACTTCATTCAGGCGAATCTCAAAATCAGCCCGATTGGCGAGCTGCATATAGGTTTCCAAAGATTGGGATACGATATTAAAGTCGGCCCGACGAACAGAAACCCCGCTCCCCGTGGTTGACTCGAGGATGCCGCGCGCTTCTAACGCTTTTACCGCTTCACGCACCACCGTTCGGCTCACACCAAACGCATCAGAGAGTTCGCGCTCAGGGGGCAGGCGAAACCCTGGCTTCCATGCCCCGGACGAAATCATTTCCAAGACTTTATCAACCACACGTTCATAGAGACGCTGTTCGCGTTCCAGAGGAGCGATGCTCATCGAATCAAGAGTTGAATTTTCGGTAACAGGATCTTTTGCCATTTCAGCCTATAAAAGTTGAAAAATCTCTTTTGGTATGATGGTATTCCATATTATGGTATACTGTACTACAATCAAAATAAACTGTCAATAGGGTCTGCTTTCTCTTATCTAGCTAGGCGCCACAGTCTCTGAGCCCGATATAATCGCGGTGTGGATCCATGTCGCCATAAGAAAGAGGATATGAGCCGTGCCAAACTATGAGCTTCCTAAAATCTTCACGCCCCCATCCTTACAACCCAATGAAGTATTGCTCATCGCGAGTGGCGATTCGCGCCTTTCCGCCAATCAGACATGCTGGCCAGCCCAGGCGGATATGGAGCGACAAATTGTCGCCGCGTTCGTTGATGAAGGGTTCCGTGTCAAACGGGCACATCCATACGATGAAACCTTGAAACATGGCTTTATCTGGAGCCAACGCATGGGCATGGATGTGTTCAAATCCATTCCACCAAAAGCCCCTCTGATCGTGGCCGTCGCGGTGTGGCAGTACAGTTATCATGTACTGGCCGGCTTGCGAGATCATCAGGGTCCGATCCTGACCATCGCCAATTGGAGTGGACAATGGCCAGGGTTGGTTGGCTTGCTCAATTTAAACGGGTCACTGACAAAGATGGGAGTTACCTATAGCACGATCTGGAGCGAGGATTTCCGGGATGATTTCTTTAGGCGTGGGATTCGCCAATGGTTGCGGGAAGGTACTATTACGCATGATACGAGTCACGTCCGGGACCTTGATCTGGCGCGGCTGCCCAAAGAGGAGGTTCAGCTTGGGATTTCTCTGGCGAAGCAACTCAAGCACGACAAAGCCATCCTGGGAATTTTCGATGAGGGTAGCATGGGAATGTATAACGCCATCATCGACGACGAATTGCTAAATCCATGCGGTATCTATAAGGAACGCATGAGTCAGTCTGCCCTGCTGGCTGAAATGCGCCTGGTCTCAGATCAGGAGGCACAAGTCGCTCGTACCTGGCTGGATGAAAGGGGAATGCGCTTTATGGTTGGCAGCGATGAATCGACAGAGCTTACCAATGCGCAGATCCGGGAACAGCTCAAAATGTACATCGCTGCTGTGCGTATGGCAGATATCTTCGGCTGTGACGCAATTGGCATTCAATATCAGTTGGGTTTAAAAGATATGACAGCCGCTTCCGATCTCGCCGAAGGATTACTGAATAACGTTGAAAGACCACCTGTATATCACAGGGAAACAGGCAAAGAACTTTTCGTGGGGAAAGCAGTCCCCCATTTCAATGAGGTCGACGAGGGCGCAGGGGTGGATGCCCTGGTCACAAATCGCATTTGGACAGCGATGGGATTGGATCCCGCTACAACATTACACGACGTCCGCTGGGGCAGGCATTACA
>JBKPQD010000170.1:0-6052 GCA_046733915.1 Chloroflexota bacterium | reverse complement strand
CGGAAACGCCCGAGATCGCCGAAAAAGCGCTGGAATTGATAGAAGTGGATTACGAAATATTGCCCGCGATTTTGGACTCGCGCGAAGCGATGAAAGCGGACGCAGTCAAGATCCATGATGAAGCAGAGTATGTTAATTTTGCAGACTCGAACCCGGAGAAGAATCTCGCTGCCGAGATACGCATCGATATTGGGGATGTCGAAAAAGGATTTGCCGAAGCCGATGAAATCTTCGAGGCCCAATACGAGGTCCCCAAGGTGCAGCAGGCGCACCTGGAGCCGCATGTCTGCGTAACCTATTGGGATGAAGATGACCGGCTGGTGATTCGCACCTCCACCCAGGTTCCCTTCCATGTGCGCAGAATGCTCGCGCCGGTATTGAATCTGCCGGTGAAGCGAATCCGTGTCATCAAGCCGCGCATTGGCGGCGGGTTTGGCGGCAAGCAGGAAGTATTGATGGAAGATGTGCCTGCGCACCTGACGATTGCAACAAGGCGACCGGTCATCTACGAGTACACGCGTGAAGAGGAATTTATCGGGGCGCGCTCACGGCACCCGATGAAGGTCCGCATGAAGACCGGCGTGAAGCGCGATGGCACGATCACCGCCAACTCGATGTATGCCCTGTCCGATACAGGCGCGTACGGGTGTCACGCGCTGACCGTGACGGGCAATACCGGTCACAAAGCCATGGCGCTGTATGTCGGTGATGGGGAATACCGTAAGGCTCCCAACATCCGCTTCTATGCCGACGTGGTGTACACCAACACACCGCCGGCTGGTGCATTTCGCGGCTATGGCGTCCCACAGGGATACTGGCCCCTCGACCGTCACATGGAGAAGATCGCCCGCGCCCTGAATCTTGACCCAATCGAGTTCCGTTTGAAGAACGCCATCCATCCCGGCGAATATCATCCGTTCTCTACCGCCTGGAACGAGGGACGCGAGCCGCGCCCCGAGATCATTCATACGGTGGGACTCGAACAGTGCGTGGCGCAAGGACGCGCCGCGATCGCATGGGATGACAAATTTGGCAATGAAGAATGGCATGCTGTAAGGTCCCCCCGCCCCTACAGAAAAGGAATTGGCGTGGCGATGGTGATGCAGGGAACCGCGATTCCCTATCTCGATATGGGCGGTGCGTCGATCAAGATGAATGACGATGGTTCATTCAATTTACTGGTCGGTGCTACCGATCTGGGTACCGGCTCGGATACTGTGCTCGCGCAAATGGCTGCCGAAGTTTTGGGTGTTCCCATTGAGGACATGATCACGTATTCGTCGGATACGGATTTTACGCCGTTCGATAAAGGTGCCTACGCCTCGTCGACGACCTATATTTCGGGGACCGCGGCGGTCAGAGCCGCCGAGAAATGTGCGGAGCGCATCCGGGTTCGCGCCACTATGATTCTTGGACTCCCTGAATCGGAAGCGCAGAGCATTCGCTTATCCAACCGTCATGCCATCGCAGCGGATGGTCGAACGGTTCCGTTTACGGAGATCGCTCTGGACTCGCTGCACAAAAATAACCAGGAACAAATCATGGGCGTAGCATCGTACGTTTCGCCGGTATCTCCGCCTCCCTTCGCGGCGCAATTCGCCGAGGTCACCGTGGATATGGAAACCGGCGCGGTCACCGTAGATCGACTCGTGATGGCCGTGGATTCGGGCGTGATCGTCAATCCGCTGACCGCCTCCGGGCAGATCGAAGGCGGTATGACGCAAGCGCTTGGCTACGCGGTTTGCGAGGAGATGCGTTATGATGAAAGCGGCAACGCCATCGAACGCGACCTCGATCGCTATCACATCTTCCGCGCCGACGAGATGCCCGCCTTGGAAACGATCTTTGTCGAGACGTTCGAGCCGAGTCATCCATTCGGCGTCAAAGCAGTTGCCGAGATCCCCATGGACGGAGTCGCCCCCGCTGTCGGCAATGCCATTCTCGACGCGGTCGACGTCAATGTAGATGAAAATCCCACAACTCCAGAACGCGTATGGAAAGCACTACGATCTCGATAATGCAAAGCAAAATCTACGTCATTGGACATGTCAACCCGGATACAGACTCGATCGCGTCTGCCATGGGCTATGCCTGGCTGCTGCGGGAACGCGACGGCATGGATGTCATCGCGGCGCGCGCCGGCGCTCTCAACCCGCAGACCGCCTGGGTATTGAAGAACCTCAATCTCGAGCCACCTTTGCTGCTTACCGACGCCTCGCCGCGCTTTCAATCCGTTACGCAGCGGCTGGACAGTCTTCGGCCGGAGGCGCAACTCGGCGCAGCCTGGACGCTCGCCAGCCGCACCGGCGGAGTCGCACCGGTCGTCGATTACGAAGGCAAGCCGTATGGCATGATCAACGGCTTCAGCCTGTTCAAATATTTTTCCGAGACGCTGGGTCCGCGTCCGGGGGATACCACCGTCCGAGAGATGATGTCCGCGCCGTGCCGCGATGCTGCCGATACCACGGTTCCCAGATTTTCAGAGAATGCCCATATCCGCGATATGCTCAATCGCATCCTGCGCGATGAGTACGATGATTTTTGGGTGGTGGACGATAGCGGTCTGTATGTAGGCGTCGCCCGGCAGCGGGATATTTTGAACCCGCCGCGGCTGCAGATCATCCTGGTCGATCATAACGAACCCAGCCAGGCGATTGCCGCGCTCGAGGAGGCGGAATTATTGGAGATCCTCGATCACCACCGTCTCGGCAATCCACACACGCATACGCCGATCCGCTTTACGGTGGACATCGTGGGATCGACCTCCACGCTTGTCTCTGAATTGTCCGCGGAGGCCGGGCTCTCGATGCCGCCCAATCTGGCTGGCACGCTTCTCGCGGGACTCTTAGCGGACACGCTCATCTTGACCTCGCCCACCACGACGCCGCGTGACAAGGAAGCTGCCCAGCGCCTGGCGCGCTGGGCATTCGTCGGCGGGAGTCCGCTGCGAGGCGAGACGATTGAATCGTATGGCAAAGCCGTCCTTTCGGCCGGCGCGGGACTCTCGAACCGTAAACCTGAGGATATCGTCCGCAATGACATTAAGCTCTATGAGGCGGGCGGATTTAAACTTGCCATCGCCCAGGCCGAAGTGACCGACCTGATGCAGCTCTCCGAGCACCTGGATCCGCTCACCCAAGCGCTCAACGACCTGCGTGATCGACGCGGACTCCATTTTGCCATGCTGCTCATTACGGATGTTGTCCGGGGATCGAGCCGGCTGATCCTCTCGTCCAATCCCCCGCCGGCGCTTGCGGATCTGCCCTATCCTCCTCTGGCGGATGGCACGCGTGACGCGCCGGGCGTGGTCTCGAGAAAAAAACAATTGTTGCCGGTTGTGCTGGGCTTATTGGAGAGATGATGGATTTCGACAAAATCGTCCATAGAGCGATCAATCTGCGCCGTCAATATGAGGTAAGAGAGACACACCTTTACGGCGCGCCATCCACCGAGGCTGACCTGGCTCGAGGATTTGCAGGTGATGTCAACAATTTGATCAAGCTGATCGAGGCCGAACAAGGGATGCGTTCGATCGCCCATAGCAAGGAAAAACTAGAGGCACATCTTGCGCACTGTTTGTGGTCGGTAATCGTGCTTGCACACAAGCATGATGTCAACCTGGAAACGGCATTCGTGGAAGCAATGGACCGGCTGGAAAATCACCTGCTCGAAACAGAGGACTGAATAATCACGGGGACACGATGAAGAAACTGGAACCAACATCTGTTGGAAAGCCAGTGATCAGGTTCTAATGACATATAATTGACCTATGACTTCTATCTACTTAGCCCTCTCTGATATTGAAAAGAATCATGAATCTGCCGCACTATGCACCGTGGTGAAAAGCGAAGGATCCACGCCGCGGCATGTCGGCAGTAAGATGCTGGTTTACCCGGACGGAAAATTCATCGGCACCGTCGGCGGTGGGGACCTGGAACACCGTGTCCTCGATGAAGCCTGGATGGCAATGGGCGACGGCGAGTCGCGGCTGCTGACGTACAGGATGGCTGATCCGTCACGCGGCGACCCAGGCGTATGCGGCGGCACTGTGGAGGTATTTGTGGAACCAATCCTTCCCCCGGCCATGATCGTGGTCATCGGCGCGGGACATGTTGGTAAGGCAGTCGTCCATCTGGCGAAGTGGCTTGGATTCCGGGTGGCGGTCAGCGATGACCGGGCGGAGTTCTGTAATCCCGAGTCTACGCCGGGCGCGGACGCCTACTATCCGGTGGAGATGGGCAAACTACCTGAGCAGCTCAAAATCAACCGCCGCACGTTCATCGTCATTACAAGCCGCGGCTCGAGCGTGGACTCGCTCGGATTGCCAAATTTGCTGGAGACGAATCCAGGCTATATTGGCGTGATCGGCTCGCGGCGGCGCTGGCTGACCACGGTCAAGGCATTGAAGGCGAAAGGCGTCCCCGAAGAAACGATTGCCCAGGTCCATTCGCCAATGGGGCTGGAATTAAATGCAGAGACCCCCGAGGAGATCGCGGTCAGCATCATGGCAGAGATCCTGATGATCAAGGATAAAGGCACCGGCAAGCCGATGAAGGCGAAACAGGCCGAGACAGCATAAACATTGGACCTGACTGATTGTGGAAACCTGTCAGGTCTTTGTACGTATATATGCTAAGACAAACGCGCCATCTGCGACTTGTGACGGGTTTGCCCGTGGACTATAATGAATTGGCTATTAATATCTAAGGAGAATGATCATGGCAAGAATTTTTGACGTCATCGAATATCCGAATGAAATGAAGGACGAGATCGTCCATCGTTTCCCTGAGACGGGTATCGGTGATTATCGGATCGGTTCGCAGGTGATCGTGCGCGAGTCGCAGGCGGCTGTGTTCTTCCGTGATGGAAACGCGCTGGACGTATTTCGGGCGGGGCGCCATACGATTACGACCGCCAACATCCCCGGCATCATCGGTTTCATCGGGAAGGCGTTCAACGACCGGACGCCTTTCACCGCGGAAGTCTATTTTGTTTCGCTGCGGGAGTTCGCGAATGAGAAGTGGGGCACACCGCAGCCGATCATCGTCCGCAACCCAGGAATGGGGTTAGGCGTGGCGCTGCTGCAAGGCTTTGGGACCTACTCGTTCCAAGTGAAGGATCCGCAGCAGTTCGTGACCCAGATTGTCGGTACCCAGGGCGCTTATCGGACGGCTGAGATCGAAGAACGGATGAGAACAATGTTGCTCTCGAAGATCCAGGATGTGCTGGGCGAGACAACTGCTGCGAGTAGCGTCGTGGACCTGATCGGTCTGACCGAAGAGATCGGCGCGGCGGTGCGGGCGAAAGCCCAGGACGACTTCGAAGCGATCGGCATGGTGCTGAAGTCCTTCTATATTGGCAATCTGAAGCCCTCCAGCAAGTCGGCGCAGGAGCTGCGCGATATGGGCATGCTCGATATGGCGACCTATACACAGCTACAAGCCGCAGACGCGATGCGCGACGCGGCGCAAAACCCGAGCGGCGGGGCCGGACTGACGGCGGGAATCGGCGCGGGGATGGGGATTGGAAATCTTATGCAACAGGCGACCTCCGGCGCGATGCAATCGAAGCAATCGCCAGGTGGTGGCGAGAATAAAGCCGCAGGCATTCCGGATGTGATGACGCCCGCCGAAGCAGCCTCCATTTTGAAGGTTTCAGAAGAGGATGTGATCGCGGCGATCAACGAAGGCACACTGAAGGCAAAGAAATTGGGCAACGCCTTCCGCATCAGCAAGGAATCGCTGGAAGCATTTTTGAACAGTTAAATAACGTAGGGCTCGGCAGCGCCGAGCCCTACGATTTTGATCGCCAAGGGTTATTCTAAATCGCTCAACACATCCGAAATGGAATTCACTACAACGCTGGCTAACACAGATGCGGTGGTACCGAGATCGTCGGCGGCGTAGAGACCCGCCTGAGCGTGGATCCATGCACCGGCAACGGCCGCTTCATACGCCTCGAGGCCCTGGGCGCGCAGGCCGACAATCAGACCGGCGAGCACGTCACCTGTGCCGGCACGGGCGAGAGCGGGCGAGGCAACCGGGATGACGGT
>JBKPQD010000169.1:0-12444 GCA_046733915.1 Chloroflexota bacterium | reverse complement strand
GCCACAACGAGAATCCTGTCCTCCAGATCGAGCCCCTGACCATTCGACGAAGTTTGAACTCGCTGTTTTTCCGTTTGTGGGACGAAAAGGAAAAAATGCTGGTGGGGTGGAATGCGTTGAAGAAATATAGAGAACAGACGGTGAAGGTTAAGGCGTAAATGAAAAGAGACTGGCGAAAGCCAGTCTCTTGTTTTATAGAAAACACCCTACATCCCGCTACCGGGTGCATCCGGGTCAACCGGACCAATTCGGTACGGGCGCATCATCTCATTGTCCTCATGCTCGACGATATGACAGTGCCAGACGAACTGTCCCGGATTGTTGAATTTGGCTTTGATGCGAGTCACTTCACCGGGATAGGCAATGACCATGTCTTTGCGTCCGCTTTCCCAAAGCTCGGGCGGGCGCTGGGTACCATCCAGCCGCGCAGGCGGCTCTGTTTCCCCGTCCTGGTTTGTCACCAGCGCTTGGCGATTGACCACTTCAAAGGTTACCTCGTGCACGTGCATCGGGTGTGCGTCGGCGGTGAAATTATAGATCTCCCACACTTCTGTGTCGCCCACACTGGGATTTTCTGTAACAGGATCCATCCACATCTTATGTGTGGGTTCGCCAGATTCATCCACAGTCCCAAGCATTGCCTCGGCAGGTCCATCGTGAAATTCGGACATCATTTCTAACAGTGCCAGCTTGCGCGTGGTATCAGGCGCAGGCAGGGGGGCGATGGCGGGCAAAACCAGATATTGCGGCGGTGTGCTGGGGTCGGCGGCGACCGCCGGGATCACGCGGAATTCCATGATCTGGCCCGTGGTGTGGGGATCTGCCGCGTCAAAATCTTCATCGGGCTCTCCACCGCCGAACGGCTCATCAGGCCCGAGATTGCCAAGTACGTAGCTGCCCTGTGGGACATTGGTAAAATCAACGATCAGGTCGGCGCGCTCTGCCAGACCCATCAGCAATTGGTTTCCATTATCGGCTGTGAGGTTCACAGGCGCTGCCAGGAATCCGCCTTCATTACCGATCTGCCAGACTTCCACGCCGGGGATATCGGCGAAGTTCAGGATCAGGAAGCGTGACTGGCAGCCGTTCAGGAAGCGGAAGCGGTAACGTCGTTGTTCCACAGTCTGGTACGGCCAGGTGTTGCCGTTGACCATGATCATGTTGCCAAAGAACTCAGGGTTCCAGATCGGTGAAAGATCCGTAGCGGGGATATACGGACCAACGTATTCATCGAAGAATGCCCGCGTATCCGGGTAGAAGAGCGAGCCGTCGGCGTTGAACGCTCGGTCCTGAATGGCAACCGGAATCTCATAGTATGGTTTGCCAAATGGAAATTGATCGCCCTCTTTGGGCGCGGGTCCGGGGAAGACGGCTGCGGTGCCGAAGCGGCTATCCAGCACAGCCTTATCGCCGGCGGGTCCGCCGCGGACGATATAAAAGCCGGCCGGCCCGGCATAGACGTTGAGACGAGTCATACCCAGGCTGTGGTCATGGTACCAGATGGTAGAGGCGCGGTTGTGGTTGGGGTACTGGAAGGTGGCAAAGCCCGACCCCCAGGCGGCACCATAACGGCTCAACGCCTTATTCTTGAAATAGTCGTACCAGGTGCCTTCGGTCGCGTATCCCTGCGGAATATCATTGGCAGCCGGCAGATACCAGGCTTCCGGATAGCCGTCGCTTTCATCGCCAACGCCCACCGCGCCATGCACATGCGAAATCATGGGAACAGGGCCCGTATAGGCCTCGGGGGTTGACGCAAACTCCGGGCGGCGATCGCGACCCTCGATCCCACCGAGCGGATTCGCCCAATGCAGGGTCGGATCGACCGGCAGCAAGTGGGGCAGATAGTTGCCTTGCGAATCCACCAGATCATTGATCCATTTGATGCGGACCGGGCGATTCCAGTCGGCCTCGATGGTCAGAGATGGCGCATTGTGGATTTTTAGACCCTTCTTGTTGGCTGCACTGACCGCTCCGTAGCCCCAGACAGTTGTCTTAGGCATTCCAGGAGGCAGGATCTGTTGCTTGAACTGCCTCATCGAAATCTCGTAATAATCGATCGTTTTCCCCTTCTGTTTGACAAGTCCAGCTTTGGGCATGGCCGGGGGAATGAGCAACGGTGTTACAAACTTTGTAACACTCGCCGGATCCAGGTCACCGCCAGGGATGGCTGCTTTTGCGCGCAGCGAAAATTTACCGCGTGTAGCAGTATAGAGTGATAAAACACCTGCCCCGCTAAGCTTCAAAAAATCTCGTCTTGAAATCATATTTCCTCCAGAAGAATGACGAACTTCGTATCACTTCCAACCATGAATACTGCGTTGTAGTTTGTCGGACTTTTCCAAGACGGAAAGCCTCCTTCTCAGGTTTAAAATACAAACCGACCCTAAGGGCCGGTTTCGCTGTTGGCTCCGCGGTGATCGTATCCTAATGGATGGAGCGACCATGCTAAATCACCGTATCTTCGCCGCCCGATGCTGAAACTGCTCAATCATGCCTAAGCATGTCCAGTCAACAAACTTGTTTTATTTGGCTTTATAAGTCCATAATATTCTTTTTAAGAAATATAGACCCAGTGTCTTTTGTCATCCGTTACCATGATGAAATATATGGAGAGACGTTATGGTCTGAAAGGTAGGAGAGGTTACAGATTTTAAAAAATCCCCTCGTGCTATGCCAGCATTTTGAGCACCAGCAGAACCAGAAAACCGCTAAACAATGTCAGTGTAGAAAAGATGCTATCTTCCGCTTGGATGGTCTCCACAAGAAGTTCTTCTGCGATCAAATAGATCAATACTGCAGCGCCAAACGAAAGGACCACTGCCAGTGTAGCCGGTGTAGCTCCGGCAAAAATAAAACCTGCAGTCAGTGACCCGGCCAGCAACAGACTCGCGATCCCAGCCCCAGCCAGCAAAATTTGCCAAGGCTTATATTTCGCCTCGCGGAATTCGACGCCGACCGACAACGTCAGAAAGAAAAGCTCAAGCGCAAGAGCGATGACCAAAAGCGCGCCGAGTTGAGGATTGAGGGAGAACCCCGCGCTGATGATCACGCCGTCGATAAAGGTATCCACAGCGGAGGCGGCTGCCAGACCGGCAGGCATTTTGCGCCCCTGTCTTTCTTTTTGCTCAAGCCGCACAATGATCCACTTGAGACCCATCATGGTAAGGCCACCGAGCACAAAGCCGCTGATGACCTGCGGCACGGTACCGATTCGTTCCACTTCCGGGATAACGTTCGATGCAATCGCGGCAAGCACCGCTCCCGCAGAAAAATGCTGGATGGCGCTGCGGATTCTTGCCTTTGGCTCCCAGAACAAGGCAATGGCGCTGCCGATAATTCCGCCTCCCGTGGCAAGTAGAACGTAGGGCAGAAAAGAAAATTGATTAGCCAATGCTGGAGGTTTCCATCCTTATGGGTTCATTCGATTAATCGGCGCTGACCATCACGGGCTCGCTCTCCATTTGGTTTTCTTTCAATTCCTTGCGGGGGGCAAAGAATGTCGCCACCAACCCAAGCAGGGCTGCCACGAACGCGATCACGAAAACCAGGTTAATGGCGTTCGCCACGGCAATGCGCACACCCTGGCCAATGACGGTCTGGGTGCTGGAAATCGGATCGAGCAGTTGTGAGACCAGATCCGGGTTCAGACCGGATGCGGTTAGGTTCGCGGCGAGACGCGCGCTCAACGCCGCGCCCATCACGCTGACGCCCAGCGTTCCACCGATCGAGCGGCTGAATTGCATCGTGGAAGTCGCGGTCCCGAGATAACGCCGCTCTACAGTCGTTTGCACAGCGATCAAAAACGGTGGGATGGAAAACCCCATGCCGATGCCCATCAGTGTGACATAGAACATCAACAGAGTTTGGTTGATATTTGCATCCACGCGAGACATGAGGAACGCGCCGATCACCAGCAGCGATGTGCCGAAGATCGCCAACCGGCGATATCCAACCCGCAGCAACATGCGAGTTCCGATGATGCTTGCTCCCACCCAGCCCAGCAGCATCGGCGCAATGGTGATGCCGGCTTGCGTGGCGCTCGTGCCCAACACCGATTGCACGAATAAGGGAATGAACGAGATGCTGCCGAACATTGCCCAGCCCGTCAGGATGCCGTGCGTCGTCGAAACGGCGAACAGCCTCTCTCGGAAGAGATGGAGCGGAAGAATCGGGTCCGCGGCTCGGCTTTCCACCCGGTACAAAAGGACGAACAACACAACGGATGCCGCGATCAAAATCCAACTGCTGGAGGCGCCATATTCCATTAAGCCGAGCAGCAACGTGACGACAGCCGCCGTCAGTAAACCTGCACCGGCGTAATCCACAACCGGTCGCCCGTGACCGTGAAGCTGGTCTCGCCAGGCGAACGCTACCAGCGCCGCAGCCAGCAAGCCCGGGATAATGTTGATATAGAATACCCAGCGCCAAGAAAGCTGGTCGACGAGGAAACCGCCCAACAGCGGACCGGCAATCGAGGACACGCCCCACACCCCCGAGAAAAACCCCTGCATTTTGGCGCGCTGCTCGAGCGTGAACATTTCGCCGATTAGGATGAATGCCAGCGGCATGATTCCACCGGCGCCAATTCCCTGCAGACCACGCGACAGGATCAGCTGGGTCATGCTATGTGCCTGACCGCTTAGGATGGAGCCAAGCAGGAAAAGCGCCATCGCGCCCACATATAATTTACGGCGGCCATAAAGATCCGAGAGCTTTCCATAGAGCGGAACGGTGGTCGTGGACGTGAGCATATAGGCCGAGAAGACCCACGAGTAATGCTCCAACCCGCCCAGTTGACCGACAATCGTTGGCATGGCGGTAGCGACTACCGTCGACTCCATAGAAGCTAAAAACAGGCTGAGCATGATCCCAGCCGTGACAAGTAAGATTCGGTTACGAGACATAAGAACCTTTCCAATACAAATTCAGACAATCATACACTAAAAAAACAAGAGACCTGGCTTTGCCAGTCTCGTTGTTTATAGGCTTCATTGCCCAAAGCGGAGATTCATCCTACCGGCGCGTGCAAGATACTCTGTTTAGCCCAGGCTCATTTCCCGGACTGCTTTTCCCGGCCAAAGAGGGCGCGCAGCTCATCTTTGGCAGCTTCGAGATGGGAGAGTTGTTCCTTCGGTAATTTTTTGCCCGCCCGGTTAATATGAAACGTCAGCATGGACATCGCCGAGCGGTACGGGCTGCTCTTGCGGCGGTTACTTTGTTCGGCCGAACGCTTGAGCGACTCGGCAATGCGCCGCGGATCCTCCCACGTAAAGACACCTGGCTCCAGATCCAGTGCATTGCTGGTCTCCATCACGTGCTGAGTCCAGCGTTTTGGTTTAGGCTCCGGTTTCGGTTTGCGCTCTTTCTTGACCATCGCGCACCTTTCTCGTTACTTTGCGTGAGTGACATCCTCCATGCATGAAACGATGTTGTACCAGTTCAAAGATTCTTTTCGAGGAGCGCCTCAATGTCTTTGAGATGACCGTCACGGTGAAGGGATCGATTCATACGGAATTGTGTGTCCGTGGCGGCAGCATGCTCTTCAATCTGTTTAACGAACTCGTCGGATAGTGTTTCGAACTCTGAGTCAACTTTTTCTGCAGCGATCAGCGCAAGGTTGGCGGCGATGCGCGGCTCCAACGCGTGACAGATCTCTCTCAGGGCGTCGTTGACAGCGGTGGAGTCGATGGGGGAGGCATCCAGCCCGTTCTCCTGCCAGCGCTTGAGAATTACCGACATGCGATGATCCCAGAAGGCGAGATGAGCGAGCAAGGCAGCCACCGTCCAGCCGTAATCTGTGGAAAGAGCGAGGTCGGTATCTGTCAGCCGGCTGACGAGCGCTTCCAGCCGTCGGCGGGATTCGGCATTTTGCTGGGAATAAGGGAAGGTCATGGTTACATTCTCCTTTCTAATGAGATCCACCAATTGGCAAAATCTTGTACGAAAGATAATCGGCATCCGGTCCCGGCGGTTCGTCATAAACGAACATACCTAACTCACGAACGGTAAACGAGCGATCAATAAAAGGCGTTTCAAGCTCACGATAGAACTTATGATAGATTCCGGCTGGTTGACCCCCAATCATGACGGTCATATGGAAGTGATACGTATCACCATCGTAATCGGCGGGAGCGCTGCCAAAGCGTTGGTTTAGCTCCTCATTTAATCGGTTGTGCAGCCCGCGCAATAGAATCGTTTCATCAACATCGATCCATAAAATGCCGTACTCGGTTCCCGCATAGGAAATGGGCACAACATCCAGTTGGGTGAGATGCACCTGAAATGGCTCCATCGAACGCGCAAAATCTTCCATGTACTGTTCCAGGGCTGGAAGGCTTTCTGTAGGAAAAGGCTGTTTGAGCGAGATATGAGGAGGAAGGCAGCAATGCCGTGTTCCGGTATGATACTTCTGATGGAACTCCCAGGAGATTTTCCGTACCAAATTATGAACTTCCCGGTCTGCAAGTAAAGCAAACGCTGCTCTCATTGGACACTCCATATTGGCGCCGGCCCAAGACCTGCTTTGCAACTGATTATATGCTTCCTGCCTTTACAAAACAACAAAAACTCCCGTTCTGATCATCCGATCGACGGGAGCTTTAGGAAGTCACTACTCAGCTTATAAGGACGGATTTTCGATCGGAAAATCGATTTTGGCACGCGTGCCGTTACCAGGCACAGACTCAATTTCCACGGTGCCGCCCATTAGGTTGAGCCGGTCGCGGAGGATCATTAAACCGTGCGTGGCTTGCGGGTCGGACAGGACAGTTTTGGCATCGAAGCCTCTGCCCGCATCGTTGATGGTGATCCGTCCGTGCCGCTCCAGCTTTTCCAGAGTCACGATTGCTTCCAGCGTTCCCGAGTGTTTGACAACATTGAAGAGCAGTTCCCGGACGGCCTGGAATAAAGTCACACGGATGTGGTCCTGCAGATGGGGAAGTTCATCCCTCACTTCTAATTTCAACCGCAGACCATATTGTTCCTTCATGCGGGAAGACAGCCAGCTAAGGGCTTCGCTAATCCCTTCTCCCTGCAGGACGGAGGGACTGATGTCCACACTAAGATTGCGGGTGATGTTGATCGCTTCCGATAGCCAGCCTTGCATCTGATCTATAGAAACATCCATGTCCGACGGGAGGTGATTACTCTTGAATGCTTCGACCAAAGAAGATAACTGCGCCCGAATGGCGAAGAGACGCTGCTGCAAGTCATCGTGCAAAACCTGTGAGATGCGATGGCGCTCCTCCTGCTCGGCGATCGTCAGATCGGAAGCCAGAGATCGGATCTTCTCCTCCGCCTGAATTCGCTCGGTGACGTCTGTCGCGATGATGGCAATCCCGCTCACATCGTCTGCCCGTAGCTGGAAGAACGATAGCTGAACTGGGACACATTCGTCTTTTCCGTGCTGGAGACAGAATTCGCCCCGCAAACCCTCTCGCCCGGCCTCCCGAAACATGGTCTCGAAGTGCTGTTGCTGGTCGGCGGCAATCAAATCCTGGAACTGAATACCGATCAACTTTTCAGCGTCCATCCCTACCATTTCGGCAAAGCGCGGATTGCAGTAAAAGATCGTTCCATCGGGGATCAGAGTCACCGCCCCTTCATTCATGGACTCCACCATCCGGCGATAAGGAAAATCCGCCTCATTGAGTGTAACCACTTGCATGCCGTTTTCACGTGTGACCACAAATGCATCTACCATATACTGGCGGATGGCACGCAGGGTTTCCTCTGTTTCCTCCAGTCGATTCTTTAGCTCACTTGTGTCCTCTTGGACCTGCAGGTCGCTCTCGGTTTTTTTAGGCATACTCAACCTTTCGGGGTTCTTGGCAGTGGTTGAAACCACTCCTGCTTCAGATAGCCCATTTATTTCTCTTCACGCACATCCAGCCCGACGAGAACTCGTTCTGTATTGGAGAGATCGCCAATGATCTTCTTGATGGGCTCGGGCAATTTTCTGACCAAAGTGGGGATGGCAAGGATCTGGTCACCGCTCGCCAACTGCGGCTGCTTGAGCAGATCGATCACCTCGATGTGATATTGCCCATTCATATGCTCTTCACAGATCTTTTTCAAATTGGCGAATGCCGCGAGACTCTTGGTGGTTTGGCCAGCAACATACAGCCGCAGTTCATAATTCTTTTTGGTGCGTTCGGGTCGAGCAGGTGACTTTGTTTTTGCCATTTCCGTTCTCCTTCTTGCGACTCTGTAGTAAGAATGGTTTGAAAACAGATAGGTCTGTCAACGGAGTTTCTAGGATACGCCGGATTCCGTTCGACGTCCGGCGAGATCGAGGGCGCCGAGTTTGATGCCTTCGCTGGTCAATTCAAAAGAGCGAATTTCACGCGAATGCGCCATGCCACGTGACTTGAGGACGAACAAGCCGCGATGGCGTTCGCCGTTATTCTCCAGGTTGCGCAGGCTAATCCAAGTGTCGATCAAGGAGGAAACACCCACGACGGTCTGGTCGACTCCTACGCCTTCCGAGGTATAGGAAGTAAACAGGGCAGTGATCTGCTTCGTCTTCAAAAAGTCGATGATCCGTGTGAGGGCGCCTTTGACTTCTCCTTTGTTGCCCACGGCGAAAAAGTCTGTGATCGGGTCAAGGACAACAACCTCCGGCTTAAACTGCTTGATCAGGTCATACATGGTCACCAGATGCATCTCGAGCCCATAGATGGTGGGGCGGGCAACGTGAAATTGCAGCAAGCCCTTTCTCACATGCGGTTCCAAATCAATGCCTATGGAGCGCATATTCCGCAGGACCTGATTGGTGGATTCTTCAAAGGCAAAGTACAAGCAGCGTTCGCCGCGCTTGCAGGCCGCGTCCACGAACGCTGCCGCAAGACTGGATTTGCCGGTGCCAGCCATACCTGACAGTAGAATGGTACTCGCCCGGTAATACCCCTTGCCTCCCATCATCTCGTCAAGTGTTTTGACACCCGTGGATACCCGTTCTGAGGGCGCCTTGTGCTCTAGTCCGAGCGATGTGATCGGCAGGACAGAGATGCCGTTTTTGGTGATCAGAAAGGGATACTCATTCGTGCCATGCAGGGTGCCGCGATATTTGACAATCCGCAATCGCCGGGTGGACATCTGATCGTTCACACGATGATCGAGCAGGATGACGCAATCTGCAACGTACTCTTCGAGACCAAAGCGGGTCATGGTCCCCTCGCCGCGTTCGGCGGTAATCACCGCGCTCACGCCCTTGTCTTTTAGCCAGCGGAACAGACGTTGCAGTTCGGCTCGTAAAATGGCGTGGTTTGGCAATGCGGAGAAGAGCACCTCTACTGTATCGAGAACTACCCGTTTGGCACCGATCGCGTCGATCGCGTGACCCAGGCGGATGAACAGTCCATCGAGGTCATATTCCCCGGCTTCCTGGAACTCGCGGCTCTCCACCCGTATATAGTCAATAATCAATTTCTTCTGCTTGATCAACTTCTTAAGATCAAAGCCGAGCGAGGCGACATTTTGCGCCAGTTCTTCGGCATTTTCCTCGAAGGCTACAAAGACACCCGGTTCATCGTATTCCATAGCCCCATTGACAAGAAACTCCATCGCAAAGAGCGTCTTGCCGCAGCCTGCGCTGCCAGCCACCAGTGTTGGTCTACCCTTGGGTAAGCCCCCGCCGGTGATCTCGTCCATGCCGGGAATTCCCGTTGGCGATTTAGGAAGGAGCTTTACTTGTTGCTTGCTTGGTCTGGGTACTGCCACAAAAAATCTCCTCGAAACTAAATTTCAACATATTTCTGCGAAGAACACAGTATTCGGTTGTTGCGGCTTCTATTGTATTCTACTATTTGGCGATGCGAAGGTACATTTCGAGTGTAGCCCGAAACCCAAGCCACATTATATGTACAGCATTTCTTAAAATCAATAAGTATTCATACAAGATACCAAAAAACCGACCGTCGGTCGGTTCGGCATAAAAGTTGCCATGTGATTGTCTAGCGGAAGCGGGGAGCCAGCTCTTCGCCCAGCCTCACCACTTCCCTGGCGAGCAGCTCAAAATCGTCCTGGCGGCTGCGGTGGTTGGCAATCGCGATCCGCAAACAGTAACGACCTTGAAGCGTGGTATAGGAGGGAGCAGCGATGCCCTGCTCGTGAAGCTGGATGAGAATATCCTTGTTCAGGATATTCAATCCTTCATCGCTCAGCCCGCCCGGGTTGAACCGGAAGCAGACAATATCCATGCCAATCGGCGCCATCAGCTCGAGGGTTGGAGCGTCCTCCACCAGCTGACCAAAATAATGTGCCTGCTCGACGTTGCGGGCGATCATCCGTCCGAAGCGGTCGAGCCCGTGTTCTTTGATCGTCATCCACACTTTGAGAGCGCGGAACTGGCGTGAGAGCTGCAGCCCGTAGTCGCTGAACCAGTGACCGGCTGCCAGCCCGCGTGATTCGTGCGCCAGGTAATCGGGGGTGAGTGTGAACGTCCGGCGGTGGGCGTCGCTGTGACGGACTAGAACGCAGCCAGCCTCGAACGGCATGTGCATCCACTTGTGAAGGTCGAGAGCGATCGAATCCGCCCGTTCGATACCGGCGAGCTTAGACTTCACATTTTCGGCAAGGATCGCCACCGCGCCGATGGCTCCATCCACATGGAACCAGAGATCCTCCCGCTCGCAGAGATCTGCCAGCGCGTTCAGATCGTCAACCGAGCCGGTGTTAATCGTGCCTGCCGTGCCGATCACGCAGATCGGACGGTATCCCGCGCCTCGATCGGTAGCAATGGCCTTTTCCAATGCCTGGATGTCGATGGTGTAATCCTGACGAACAGGAAGCTTGCGGAAATAGTTGTTCCCAATCCCCAATAACTCAGCCGCCTTTTGGTTACTGCTATGTACTTCCACCGAAGCATAAACGGTCAGTTTTAGCGGGGCATCCTGCATCCCTAATACACGGACGTTAAAGCCAGCTTTGGCATTTCTCGCCACCGAGAGACCAACGAAGTTTGCCATCGAGCCGCCGCTCACCAGAATCCCGCTCGAGTCGCCTGGAAAGCTAAGGATTTCTTTCATCCAGTCAATCACCTGCGCCTCCACCAAGTTTGATACATGGTTGCCGCCCCCTAAATTGGAGTTCATGATGGATGCTAGAAAATCGGCCAGGGCGCCGGTGACCGTCCCATTGCCCATATACCACGCCCAGAAGCGCGGATGGATATTGCCCATGGGATAGGGAAGGATGTTCTCCACGAATTCCTGATACACGCTTTCTGTATTGGAGGGTTCGTGGGGAGCTTCCGCTTTGAAGCAATCTGCTACCTCTTCCGGCACCGGCTGCCAGACCGGGCGCTCACGAACGGTCTGCAGATACGTGAGCGCGTCATCCACCATGCGGTGAGCGAGAGCCCGCATGTCATCCCAATTTTCAGGATCGAGCGTTTCATAAGGCTGCGAGTGATCCATTCAAGTCTCCTTTACTATAGATAAGATTTTGGAGTTTAATCTAAGTTAATAACCATGTCACTCTCCCGAAGGAACACCGCTTCGGGACGGTGTGAACGACATGCTTCGCGGGGAGCGAAGAATCTCGGTTTACAGAATAAGTTATCGAGTAATTTCAGATTCTGACGAGCGAAACGACGAAGAATGACAAATAGATGCTGGCAATCTTACTTCAAAAGCAAAATAGATAGAGTACAACGTAGCCTAACAGAAATCGTGACAATCAGGGTTCTGTTGTGTCACTATACTTTACATGGGAACCCACTCTACTTGCAAGGTGTAATAAATACAAAGTGACCTTGCTGACGAATTCACTAAGCTATTTCAGAGTTGCCTGGAAAAGTGGGCTGGCCGCGGCAATGTGTCTCGGCCTGCCTGCCGGGCTTAGCCTCTGGCTGCTGCTTCTTCAGCAAATCAACCATTCCGTTCTGGTTGCATCACTTGTTATAATTTTTCAGGACCTTGGTCTTTACCGGATCTACATCCTAGTCCTCAGCTCCATGCTATGGAGTTACCTGCTTGGACGAATCAGTAGATACCGCCGATGGTGGCTCCTTGCAGCTGCCAGTGCACTCGGTATTCTCGCAGCATGGTTCTCGCCTTTATCGAATATCGACGGGATTTTGTATAACTATCGCCCCGACCTTCCGATCCATCTCAATTACGCGGCTGCCATGGCTGGAATTATTGGGAGTACTACGCTGTTCGTTGGACTGTCGTACGGTTTGGTTCTACGAAATCTCAGAGCGGCATTGAGCATGGGTTTCCTGACGAGCCTTATCTCTGTGCTGACCCTTTTATTAACGATCTTTTTATTTGATCAATTTGGCATTCGTGTGGGGACGGGAAATTTTGCCATGTCCAAAGTGACGGTCGCAGGTTTACTGACATCTTCCGTCACAGGTGGCATGGTATTGGGATTGATCTTCAGTCACTTTGTTGGTGAGCAAAACACCAGCAGAAGATGATCCATATAGGGCCTGAC
>JBKPQD010000168.1:0-1631 GCA_046733915.1 Chloroflexota bacterium | reverse complement strand
GATAATATGCGGTCTGCATATCTACGGGGGCGATTGAGAAGATTACATCTCCATCGCTTAAGTGCGAGGTTAAATACTCGGCGGCGTGTTGTTCCGGGAAATCTTTACCAGCATCCAGGGATACCTGGCGTGTACTCAAGTATGCATTTGTAAACACCAGGAATGCAACGAATAAAATTATCACGGGTATCATTTTGATAACAAACGAGCCGACACCGATATTTCTCAGCAATGCTTCAACGAGCCAGACAAGCCCGCCAGAGGCAAACAGCATATAAAAGATCTCCAGGAAGATCCAAATTCTGGGAAACGGCGCAACGCGTTGAAGGACGAGCAACGTAATAATCGCGACCACCATCCACAGTTGTAAAGGCATCCTTTGTTCGGATGCTTTTTTATAAAAGACCAGGGACAGGAGAAATCCGACAATGGATAGATACTGCAAGGGAGGAGCAATATTCATCATCCAATCGGACCATGTTTTCGGTGCTCGCCGAGCCATATTGATCGTAAAGGTATTCCAATCCCGCGGCTCGACGATCTCGTTGCTGATGATTGAGCCTACTCCCGTACCAAACACGATGACAGGTGAATAGAGAATTACTGTCAAAATGCCAGCCAGAACACAAGTTGCAAGGAATGTCCATATCCTTCTTGATTTGGTATTCCAAGAATCATCACCTGTAAGATAACTTGCCAGCACCCATAGAGAAATTCCTGCCATGGGATACAGAAAAACAGGAATGGTGTAAAAGCCGAGGGCGGCCGTACTGCCATAGGCGATCAGCGCGCCGCGGCTTGGTTCGTGAATCAACAGTCCCGCAATATTCATCAGCAGCAAAGCAAATAATGTGAGAAGGGTATAGCCCCGTCCGTTGGTGGAGTAGCTAATGAACCAGGGAGTCAGTGCCACGAGCGCCGCCGCCGCCAGCGATTGATTACGATTGAAAATTCTGCGTGCCGCGAAATATCCAGCCGGGATGGACAGAGTCCCCGCCAGAAAAGCGGGCAGACGCACGATCCAGGTATGACCACCTAAGATTTTGTAAGAGAGGCTAACAAGAATCGTGTGCAGGATGTGGTTGTTGGGTGCACTGTAGTCCGAGAGGATTTGTCGCAATGGCCGGGTCGCAAAATAAATGAACGTGTAAGCTTCGTCATAAGCTATCGGCTCATTGATCTTCCAGAGTCGCATGAGCATGCCGATCAGTGTAATGGCGGCCAGTATCCAATAGATATGAGCCGAGTCTTTTTCGGCGATCCATAAATGCTGAAATTTCCGGGAAATCGAGGGGGAAACTGGCTGGCGGGGCGATGGATTGTTCATGGCGCGAAAAGCGCCCCCGCGCAGACTCGAACTGCGCTCTTCGGCTCCGGAGGCCGACACTCTGTCCACTGAGCTACGGGGGCGGGCGACAAAATTTTATCACATAAATTTCACCGGTTTTAAGTCTTCGCCACAGGGGCGAGCGCTAACAGCTCAGAGCGCAGCTTTTCGATCATATGGATATTGCCTCGCTCATCACCCAGCCGGGTGAACTGTTCCTTTTTATGTGCAAGCTCGCCGCAGATCTGGTAGAAGCGCGCCGTCTTCAAGAAGCTCCCTGATGACAGTGCCGACAGGTATGCAT
>JBKPQD010000167.1:0-3214 GCA_046733915.1 Chloroflexota bacterium | reverse complement strand
GCGCTTTACTACGCGTGCGGACGCGTTCCACCGCCTCGATCCGGCCATCTTCGATCGCCAAAATCGGTTTGAGATTGAGTGCCGTGCCGAGAAAGCGCGTTGCCCCACCGATGCGTCCGCCGCGGTGCAGGAATTCGAGGGTATCTACTGTCAGATACACGCCGACATGCTCACGGGCTTTTTCTGCCAGCGCCTTACACTCTGCCAGCGAGGCTCCTTCAGCGGCTGCCCTTGCGGCGGTCAGGACGATGAACCCCATTGCCATCGCCGTGGTATTTGAGTCGACAAGCTCTACCTTTTCCTTGCCATTGGCAAGCTGGTCGCGCCCCTGCACCGCCGATTGGAACGTTCCGGAGAGCTTGGAGGAAATGAAAACCCCAAGCACATCGTATCCCTCCTCGATCCGGCTTTTGAAAGCTTTTTCCATGTTCACCACGGAAGCCTGCGACGTGGACGGCATGACTTTTGCGGTTCGCAGACGGGTGTAGAATTGCTCGGGGGTCATGGTGACGTCGTCTTCGTACGTTTGTCCCTCCCAAATGACAACTTGGGGAACGACTGTAATCGGGTACTTCTCCCGGATATCCCTGGGTATATAGGAAGTGCTATCGGTTACAAATGCGACTTTGGACATGACGGCTCCTTGGCGTAAATTGATAGTATTCCGCTTGCTACTCGTTGTTTTAACCCCGTTGGAACGTACGAGGATACGAATTGTTAGGTATAATACCTCAGCTAAATTTCCACTCTGAATCGAACCATCGAGGAGCCTCCTTTGGCCTTTAACCCGATAAACTGGCTTTTGGGCCTGTTTTCACTGGACATTGCAATTGATCTGGGGACCGCAAACACTCTGGTAAATGTGCGGGGTAAGGGAATCGTCATTAACGAGCCCTCCTGGGTAACGATCGATAAGCGGCTCCGCCAGCCGCTCGCTATTGGCCTGGAAGCCAAGGAGATGATGGGCCGCACGCCAGGAAATGTTGCGGTGATTCGCCCGCTGCGCGATGGTGTCATTTCGGAATTTGACATTACGCAGATCATGTTGGAATATTTTATTGGTCGGGTGCACGAACAGAGCGTTGTACCGCTGCCGCGTCCGCGCGTGGTGGTGGGAATCCCGACCGGCGTGACGGAAGTGGAAAAGCGCGCCGTTTACGACGCGGTCATGGCGTCTGGGGCGCGTGCCGCCTATCTGATCGAGGAACCGATCGCGGCTGCCCTCGGAGCCGGTCTTCCGGTGCAGGAGATCAAAGGCAGCATGGTTGTGGATATCGGCGGTGGGACGACCGAGGTTGCCGTGATGTCGTTAAGCGGCGTGGTCGCTTCTCGCTCGCTGCGCGTCGCTGGCGATGAGATGGACCAGGATATCGTTCAATACCTGCGCAACAAATATAATTTGTTGGTGGGCGAAGGCATTGCTGAGCAAATCAAGTGGAAGATCGGGTCTGCCTATCCGCTGCAGCCCGAAAAAACAATGGAAGTGCGCGGACGCAATTTGGTCACCGGATTACCCGAGAGCCTTGAGGTGTCGTCCGTGGAAATGCGCGAGGCGCTTTCCGGTTCGGTCCAGGTCATCGTGGATACAATCCGTGACGCACTGGATGAAATCCCACCGGAGATCGTAGCGGACCTGATGGATATCGGTATCTGTCTTGCCGGCGGCGGCGGATTATTGCAGGGCTTGGCAGAACGCCTGACCGATGAACTGCGATTGCGCGTCTGGGTAGCAGAAGACCCGCTGACCTGTGTGGCGCGCGGTGCCGGAATGGTCTTCGAAGAATTCGATACATTGAGCCGTTATTTAGTTGGTTTGGAACGTGGAAGCACACGGCACACGATGTGAGGTAAATCAGTGGCCGCTTATGGCGCTGGCTAGTTGTAAACGAACATGAGAAATCTATTTTCACGTACGCTACAGACCACGATCATATTCTTGATCGCGGGGGGAATAGTGGCGCTGGCACTGGGAGGCTATTTTAGCTCTGCCTCCAACGTCTTCACCGGCTCCCTGGTGGAATTACAAACCTGGTTTTCAACACGGTTCAATGCCGTACAGGATTTTGTTACGGCGCCTCGTGACATGGCCGCGCTGCAACAGCGGAATACAGAGCTGGAATCTCAGGTCTCTGAGCTTCAGGCGCAGGTGATTCAGTTACAACAACAGGTCGGCCAGACAGAAATCCTGGCCGCGCTCGTTGACTTTGAGCGCGTGCGACCGGAGAATACCTATCGCGGTGCCGCAGTGATCGGGCGGGATCCCAGCCCGTTTTTGCATTACATCATTATCAACCGTGGATCCAATGATGGCATCCTGCGTGGGATGCCTGTGGTAACCGATCAAGGCTTGGTTGGACGCGTAGACGCAGTCATTGCCGACGCGGCGCGTGTCCAATTGATCACCGATCCCGCTTCTTCCGTGAATGTCCGCCTCCAGAACGCGGAGACCGATGCAGCACTCAGTGGATCCGTGACCGGCAATGTGACGCTGGATCTGATCCCGCAGGACGCGAACCTCCAGAACGGAGATCTGGTGCTGACTTCGGGCTTGGGGGGCGGCTATCCTCCGGATTTGATCGTGGGACAGGTGGTCAACGTCCGCACACGCGAATTCGATCTCTTCCAGCAGGCGACTGTTCAGCCTGTAGTGGATTTCAACCGTTTGCAAATTGTCCTGGTGATCATCAATTTCAAGCCGGTGGATATCACGCCCCTGGTTCCCGCTCCGTAATTCTCCATGCGAAACCTGATCGCGATTCCCACGATTCTGGTGGCTATCATTCTGCAATCGGCAGTCATCAGCCGCATCTATCTTCTCTCCGGCATTGCCGATCTGCCTTTGGTGATGCTGGCAGCCTGGGCACTGCAAGAGGAAGTGGACTCGGCGTGGCACTGGGGCGTTGCATTTGGATTAATGATCGGCTTCGTTTCCGGAATTCCGTGGTATGTTCCGGTCATCGGCTATGGTGTTGTGGTGGCGCTGGCACAGATCTTACAACGCCGGATCTGGCAGGCTCCTTTGCTGGCCATGTTCAGCGTCACGTTTTTAGGAACGGTTATTTTGGATCTGGTCTCTTTTGCTGTGCTGCGTCTTTCCGGAGCGAATATGCCCGTGGAAGATGTGCTTGGCTTATTGGTATTGCCCAGTGTTTTAATGAATATGCTGCTTGCAATCCCGGTCTACGCGGTGATGCGTGACCTTTCTCACTGGGTA
>JBKPQD010000166.1:0-5291 GCA_046733915.1 Chloroflexota bacterium | reverse complement strand
GTGTCTGAGGAGCAGCCCATAGACCGTCATACGGAGGTGTGGCGGCTTCTTTTGCCTGCACCACCTGTGTTGGAGACTCCGTGAGCGTATCTTTGCCGGTTCTGATCATCATCTTACAGCTGATATTTCTAGAGGGGATTCTTTCGATTGATAATGCGGCCGTGCTAGGGGCAATGGTCGTATCCCTGCCGGATGACCAAAATATACCGTGGCCCAAACCGATCGTGAGGTTGGGCCGGCGATTGAACCGCCTGCTGGGCAAACAACGTATCGCTGCCTTGCGGGTGGGGCTCCTGGGCGCGTATCTGGGGCGCGGCATGATGTTGTTCCTGGCCAGTTTTCTGATCCACAATCCCTGGGTCCGGCTGGTGGGAGCAGCGTACCTGATCCGCCTGGCGCTAAATGAACTGGGAGATACCACGCCGGAGGTGGAAACAGAGGCGGAGAAACAGAAAGCGCTGCAGGCAAGTTCCTTTTGGTTCGTCGTTCTGACCGTGGAATTAATGGACCTGGTCTTTAGCATTGACAATGTGATTGCCGCCGTTTCCCTCTCGAATCAATTATGGGTGGTTCTCGTCGGGGTAGGCATCGGGATTTTGACCATGAGGTTCGCGGCTGGCTTATTTAGTTATGCGGTAGAGCGGGAGCCGATCTTGAAGAAGGCAGCCTACATTCTGATCCTGAATATTGGCATTCAGTTGATCATCGAGCAGGTCTGGCAGGTGCATTTCTCAGACATCGTGCGTTTCCTGATCTCGGCGGCGATTATTTTAGGGGCACTGGCTTATGCGCACATCCATCCCTTGCGAAAATTGCACTTCATATTTGTCTGGTTTTCGGTAGCAATGGGGGCGCTCAATCAGGTCGTGGATATATGCTTATATCCGTTCAAGTGGGTGTTTCAACTGCTGTTCAGCGGGCGGAGACGGTCATCCAGCACGGAACCGCTCTAGTACTCCAATAGGATCAAGTTGGAAGGCAATTCAGGCGCCATATCGAATAGATTACTAGCCTTTTTAGGCTGTCCGAGTACCAGCCTGCCCGGGATTCGGGTCCGGTTCAGCTTGACATGTCCCCCACGGTGGATTAAACTGAATTTGGATGGGGAGTAGCCGTGGCGCCTTATTAACGATCCCGCTCTGCGGAGGCGCCAGTGGATCATCGTCAACCCATTGGCACCTTTAACGTGCCATCGGTGATCCATGCGCTCCGTAGCGTTGGCAAGACCACCACAATAGGTGTGGTGGTCTTTTTATTGGCATCACCACATACATCTCTCTAGGAGTTATGTATGGTACTTGAAAAGAATGATACCCGTGAGAACAAGCAGCGCGAATGGCACGCGCTCAACCATCAAGAAGTTCTGGAACATTTACACGTTGCGGGGAATGGATTAACGTCTGAAGAAGCAAAAAAACGGCTCGAACAATATGGTCCCAACCAGCTGAGCGAGGCGCCACGCCCAACGTTCCTGCAAATGCTTTGGGAGCAATTGAATAATTTTGTTGTGATTCTGCTGATCATCGCCTCCGTGATTTCGGCCCTCCTGGGTGACTATGTGGAAGCCGCCGCGATCATGGCAATTGTCGTTCTCAACTCGGTGCTGGGAATCATTCAGGAGCGCCGCGCCGAAGAAGCGCTGGCGGCACTCAAAAAACTGGCTGCGCCGGATGCACAGGTGATACGCGACGGTCACAAAATTTATATCCCTGCCTCGGAGCTTGTACCCGGGGATCTGGTCTTTCTCGAAACGGGCAATTTCGTTCCGGCCGATATCCGCCTATTGGAAGCCATCAACCTGCGTGTGGAGGAGGCTTCTTTAACGGGTGAATCCCTGGCAGTCCAGAAGAATGCTGTGACGGTGCTGGAAAAAAATGTCCCGCTTGGCGACCGCAAAAATACTGCCTTTATGGGTACGGTTGTCTCCTATGGGCGCGGACGCGGCGTGGTGACCAGTACGGGGATGCATACACAGCTGGGCTTGATCGCCTCCATGCTGCAGAATGTAGAAACGGAAGAAACTCCGCTCCAGCGCCGGCTCGATCAATTGGGAAAATCGCTTAGCGTTGCCGCGCTGTTCTTGGTGGCGATCGTTTTCATCGTCGCCGTCATCAACAACACGGACATCAACGTGCTGTTCTCCAATCCGCTCACCTATTTTAGAGAATACCTGGAGGAAATTACCGAGGTCTTTATCGTCGCTATCAGCCTAGCGATTGCGGCTGTGCCGGAAGGACTCCCGGCCGTGGTGACGATCTCGCTTGCGCTTGGCATGCGCGAGATGATCAAGCGCCATGCCCTGATTCGCAAGTTGTCTTCGGTGGAGACGCTTGGCTCGGCAACGGTGATCTGCTCCGATAAGACCGGCACACTCACCCAGAACGAAATGACTGTCACCCGCCTGTGGGCCGATGGACAATTCATCGATGTGACCGGCACCGGGTATGCACCGCTCGGCGACTTCAAGGCCGATGGCAACATTGTGAGGATTGCCGATTATCCAGCAATTATGACCGTCTTGTGGCTGGGATTGTTGAATAATGATTCCTCCCTGGAGACAACCGGCGAAGAGGACTCGCAAAAAACCTACCGGATCGTTGGGGATCCGACGGAGGGCGCGCTGCTCGTGGCGGCGGCAAAGGCCGGTGCAGCGCACGTGGAGATTAAGGAAGCGTACCCGCGCGAGAACGAGGTGCCGTTCGACTCGGACCGGAAGCGCATGATCACGATTCACGATGTCGCCACGCCGCGCCCTGAGGACCCATCCCCCTTTATGAACCAAAATCACAAAGACTGGGACGTGATCGCCGTCAAAGGCGCGCCCGATGTGGTGCTGGATCTTTGCACGCAGTACCAGGATCGAAACGACCAGCCACAACCATTGGATGAGGAGACTCCTCAGCGGATTCTGGCTGCCAACGATGAAATGACCAAGAACGCGCTGCGCGTCTTGGGCCTTGCCTATCGTGTGGAAGAGGACGTGCCGGATAATCCCGATCACATCAAAGCCGAAGACCTGGAAAAAGATCTGGTATTCGTAGGTCTGGCTGGCATGATCGACCCGGCGCGGGCCGAGGTCAAGCCGGCTCTGCAGCATGCGCGTGACGCCGGTATTCGCACGATCATGATCACAGGCGACTATCCCAATACGGCGCGGGCCATCGCCGAAACGATCGGCATGCTCCATCATGGACGCAAACTGATGACTGGCGCCCATCTCGATATGCTCAACGACCAACAACTGAAGAATGTCATCGAGGAGACGGCCGTCTTTGCACGCGTTTCGCCGGAACATAAGATGCGCATCGTGGATGCGCTGCAGGCGAACGGCGAAGTCGTGGCAATGACCGGGGATGGCGTCAACGACGCGCCCGCCATCAAGCGCGCCGACATCGGCGTGGCTATGGGTATCACCGGCACCGATGTCGCCAAGGAGACAGCCGACATGGTCCTGACCGATGATAACTATGCCAGCATCGTCTCGGCTGTGGAGCAGGGCCGCATCATTTATTCGAACATTCGCAAGTTCGTGTTCTTCCTGC
Organism: Chloroflexota bacterium; assembly: GCA_046733915.1. Lineage (GTDB taxonomy): Bacteria > Chloroflexota > Anaerolineae > Anaerolineales > Villigracilaceae > Defluviilinea. Next base: position 1,749 of record JBKPQD010000166.1, on the reverse strand, counting down.
TTTCCTCGAATGTGGCTGAGATTATGATTATCTTTCTGGCCACCCTGGCGGGCCTGCCCGCGCCTCTGACCGCGATCCAACTTTTGTGGCTGAACCTCATCACCGATGGTGCGCCGGCGCTCGCCCTCGCCGTCGAAAAAGGCGATCCCGATATTATGCAGCAAAAGCCGCGCGCCAAGACGGAACCGATCGTCAATCGCAGCATGTTGCTTGGCTTGAGTATCCAAACCATTGCCCAGACCGGTGCCGTGCTGACCGCTTTTGCGCTGGGCTTGATCTGGCATCTAGAGGCGGGTGCTAACATAAGCGGGAATCCCCTGATCTACCTGTTGCAGCATGACTGGCGCGGCGTGGATGTGCAAACCGCGGAAACGATGGCATTCGTCACGCTTTCCCTGTGTGAGCTATTCCGCGCCTATACCGTCCGCGCGGAACGCGCCTCTCTGTTCCAGATTGGCGTGTTCTCAAATCGCTATATGCAATATGCGGTCGGTCTTTCGATCGTTTTGCTGATTTTGGTTTGTGCGGTACCGTTCCTGCAGCCGATATTCAATACGCATTTTCTCAGCTTGCGAGAATGGTCCATTGTGATTGGGCTGGCTCTGATCCCGGCGGTGACGGAGGAGATCACCAAATTTTTCTTGCGCAGAAGCAAGTCATAGTTACAATCCCCAGGTATGAATTACGGATGACGCCCTCACGTCATCCGTAACTCTTTAACATGGAAAGTTTTTCTGTGGATCGGCGAGACCCCCATCCGCTTCAGCGCGAGACGATGCGATGGAGTGCCATAGCCTTTATGCTTTCCCAGGCCATAGCCCTGATATTGTGAATCCAGCTCGCTCATCAATTCATCGCGGGCAGTCTTTGCCAGCACCGATGCAGCGGCAATACTCAGGCACAACGCATCCCCATGGACAAGTGCCGTCTGTGGAAGATCGAGCTGGGGAAGCTCGAGCCGGAAATCGGTGAGCAGATAGTGTGGAGCTAACGAGAGTCCTTGCAAGGCGCGCAGGGCAGCCAGCCGCGTGGCAGGGACGATCCCCAGCGTGTCGATTTCCTCCGCCGAGCCGAACCCGACATCCCAGGTCAGCGCGGTCGCCTGGATGCGCGGTGCCAGCGACTCGCGCTCCAGGGGCGTCATCTGTTTGGAATCGCGGACACCGTTCAACGCCGAGAAAAGGAGCGCTGGATCCTTCGGGAGAATTACAGCACCAACCGCGACCGGTCCGGCGAGGGCACCGCGTCCCGCTTCGTCCAATCCAACGATGTATCTATAATGGGGCCAGAGATTTGTTTCGTACGTCAGGTCAGGGTTTTGGATCATATAAACCGCGGCGCGCATTGCGACGGATCAAAAGTAAATCGAGGAACATGCGTAAAGAGTCCCGAAAGACGCTGATCTTGCTATCGGCGTTGAAATACCAGTCAATCGGAATCTCCACCAATTGGTAACCGTGTCGGCGGGCAATATATAAAAGTTCCACGTCGAACGCCCAGCCGGTCAGAGTTTGGTAAGGAAAAATATCGCGTGCCACTGCGGCACGAATGCATTTAAATCCACACTGCGTATCCTGCAAGCCGGGCAGGACCAGCAGGCGGATCAACGTGTTGAATACTCGCCCGGTGATATGACGGTATTGCGGCTCATTGTAACGAACCGCGCCGGGGGCCTCGCGGGAAGCAATAGCGATATCGACATGGGGCAGTTGCGGTGGAATGAACTTGCGGATCTCTTCGATCGGCATG
>JBKPQD010000165.1:0-1860 GCA_046733915.1 Chloroflexota bacterium | reverse complement strand
GGTCATGTCCGACATACGTGAGGCCATGTGGGCACAGGTCCAGCGAGGGGTTTCCAAATTGGACTTCGATTATGAAGGCTACGGTCAAAAATACTTTGATCGCTTCGAAACCAATATCAGCGGGCATGATTATACAGACTGGCTGAACACTGTGTAGAATCATATTGGTGCTGCTCCCTTTTTGAGCTGCGAAGAAATCACGCGCGGTGCACCAGCACGACCTGCGATAAGCAGAATATCTACTCCACCAAAAATTTTTCTAAAGGAAATTAAATCCATGGAATTCCCAACACAAGCACAGGCAGTCATCATCGGAGGCGGGGTCGGCGGGGCAAGTATTGCTTACCATCTTACCCAAATGGGATGGAAGGATATTGTCATCATCGAGCGGCATGAGCTCACCAGCGGATCCACATTTCATTCGGCAGGCTTAGTGGGGCAACTACGTACTTCATCCAGCCTCACCAAGATGATGCGCTACAGCACGGACTTGTACCGTCGTCTGAAACAAGAAACGGGCGTCGACCCCGGTTGGGACGAAGTCGGGAGTCTGCGCATTGCCTCGTCGGATGCGCGTATGGAAGAACTCAAGCGCGTGGTGGGATATTCCAAGGCATTTGGTATGCCGCTCGATATGCTGTCACCGAACGAATGTCTCGATCTGTTCCCGTTGATGTCGCTGGAAAATGTCAAAGGCGGTGTGTTTCTCTCCACCGATGGGCAGATCGATCCCACCGGTCTTACGAATGCGCTGGCCGCGGGGGCCAGGAGCCGCGGCGCAACGTTCATGAGCAACACGCGCGTCACGGGAATCGCCGTTAGCAACAACATGGTCAAGGAGGTTGTAACCGATAAAGGCGTGATTAAAACCGATGTTGTGATCAACGCCGCGGGCTTGTGGGGCAACGACATCGCCAGCATGGTCGGGTTGACCTTGCCGATCATCCCCATGGCGCATTTGTACCTGATTACAAAGCCGGTAAAGGATCAACCCCCGTCTATGCCGACCATGCGCGATCCTGACAACCTGGTCTATTTCCGGGGTACGGCAAGCGGGATGATCGCCGGCGGCTACGAGCACGAGCCAAAGCCATGGGGCTTAAACGGTGTTCCGCAGGATTGGAACTTCAAATTACTTGAGCCGGATTGGAACCGCTTTACCCCGCTAATGGAAAATATCGTCACGCGCGTCCCGGCCATGGAAACTGCGGAGATTGTGCAACTGCTCAACGGGCCGGAGGGCTTCACACCGGATTCAGAATATCTTCTCGGACCGACATCTGTGCGCGGCTTCTGGGTGGCATGCGCATTCTGTGCGCACGGCATCGCCGGCGCGGGAGGTATCGGCAAGGTAATGGCAGAGTGGATCATCGACGGTCATCCGGAATGGGATATGTGGCGGCTTGATGCGCGTCGCTTTGGCAACCAATATGGCAGCCAGGCATTCACGCTGGCGCGCACGGTGGAGACGTACGGAAAGTATTATGACATTCACATGCCGTACGAGGAACGTGAGTCCGCGAGGCCCCTGCGCCTCTCCCCTGCTTATCATCGCTTGCAGGATTTAGGCGCGGTCTTCGGCGAAAAAGGCGGATGGGAACGACCCAACTGGTTCACGCCCAACGAGCAGGATTCCCGCGCCGCGCCCGTCCCGGATCTGCATGGTTGGGCACTCGACAACTGGTCGCCAGCCATCGCTGCCGAGCACCGCGCCACACGCGAGCTAGCGGCCCTCTTCGATGAGACATCCTTCTCAAAGATCGAAGTGGTGGGACCCGGCGCATGTGATTTCCTGCAAACACTTTGCGATAATGATCTTGATAAACCGGTCGGTACAGTCGTTTACACACAAATGTTGAA
>JBKPQD010000164.1:0-3356 GCA_046733915.1 Chloroflexota bacterium | reverse complement strand
GAGCACGAGAAGGGCAAGGACAATCCAGAGCGGAATTAACGTCTGATTTTGGAACGGGTGCTTGCCGAAAACAGTAATCCCAATAGAATGATTATAAATATGACCGTAGGCAAAGAACAAAATCAAAAGCGCACTCGCTATAAGCGCCCCGAGTTTGCCATCGTGATAGATCCAGCGGAAGAACAATAACAGAAGCACTGCCAGGATTGCCGAAGCAAGCAACGAACGGAATCCGGTTGAAACATTCAGCTCCGTAGCGTTGAACGCCAGCAAAGCAAGAATCGGATATACCGCAAAGAATAGCGGGTGGACGGGAATTGTTTGCAACCAGGACTGTCTAGAGGTCATGGGCAATACCTAAGCCATCGAAGAGATTTCGAATCGTATTCCAGTGGACACGTTCCCAGGCAGCCGGACTGGAATTGGAGTTGTGCGGCGCGAGCATGACGTTGTCCATCTGCATGAGGGAACTTGCCAACGGCAGCGGCTCGAACTCGAAGACATCCAACGCTGCTCCGGCGAGACGTTTGGCCTGCAGCGCGTCGACCAGCGCTTTCTCTTCGACGATGGGCCCGCGGGCGGTGTTAATTAGCACGGCGTTTGGTTTCACCAGGGCCAGGGTATCGTGATTGATCAGGTGATAACTGGTGGGATTCAAGTCACAGTTCACAGAAATAAAATCGGATTGTGAAAGCAGAGAGTCGAGAGTGGTCATCTCAATACCCGTTTCGGTGACGAAAACATGATCGACGTCGACGATGTCCGTGCCATAGACTTTCATGCCGAAGGCGCGGGCGCGCCGAGTGATCGCTTTGCCGATGTTGCCGAGTCCAATGATGCCGAGGCTACACTCACTCAGAGATTTGCCCGGAATTTTCTCCCATTTGCCGCGCTTCATCTCTTTGTCCATCCACGGCTGGTGCCGGGAGAACGCCAGAATGTAACCGAGGACCGAGTCAGCGACGGGAACGGTGAAGGCGTTTGGGGTGCGGCACAGCCTCACTCCATAACGGGAGCAGGCGTCTGCATCGATCGAATCGATTCCCGTCCCCCACTTGGAGATGACCTTGAGGCGCGGCACGCAACCCTGGATGACGCGCTCGGTGTAGCGATCATCCCCACAGATCGTGCCGTCGAACTTGCCCGCGTAAAAGAGCAGGTCGATCTCCTCCATGCGTTCCTGCACGTTGGGGAGGATCAACTCGACGTCGTGTGCATCGAAGATCGGTCGAAACCGCTCCACAACGGGAATCATGTAGGGAGCGGTGAAAAGGATGTGATACTTCATGGCTGGCAAGTGTTTGGCACCTCAATGTAATTATAGGGACCATCGTACTGTGAAAACAGGGATCTGTCCTCGAGCAAGGGAAGCTTCTGATTGAAATATTGATCGAGAACCACACGGAATGTGTTCACAGGTGTAATCGTCGGATATAACCGGTCATAGTTTTGATCTGGGAAATAATAAGAGCTCAGATTTTTCATGCGACGCTCGATCACATCGAACGGGGCAGGTCCATGATCGCCTTGAATAATGATGATCGGCGGCTTTGCGGAGGTTCGCAATATCAGATCGACGATCTTTTCGATGCGCTTGTTGATGTAGGTGACTTGATCTGGGTATTTGACCTTGTACTCGCTAAACGGAGGAACGCCGTTCTTCTCATAGGTAAGTTTTTCGCCATTCGGACCAAACACGAAGGGATGGTGAGGAATGACAAGATGGGCAAACACAAACTTGGGACCGGGAATATTGGGAATGGTTTTCTCCAGATGCTCCAGTGCGGAAAGCGTTCTGCGACGATACCATTCGGCAGATCGTTTCTCAGGAGACTCTTTCATCATATCCATCGGGATACGCCAGGCCGAGGTTTGCGCAAGCATGATTTCAAAGTCACGCATGCCTGTCGACGGCGGGCTGAGAAAATAATCGGCATCTTTCCATTCTGAGACAGGGAAATCGGTGGCAAAGGAGACGATATTGTATCTTTGTGATTTCAGAAATTGCCTGACTTTGTTATATTGTCCCAAGGCGCGTAATGGAGCGCGCTGATCGGTATCCGCTGTCAACTGGCTGGTTAATCTATCGAGGTAATCGTAATTCAGCGACGAAGTGAGAGATAACATCGTCTGTCCGTAGTTGCTTTGGGAACACTGCGGAACATAGAAACCCCTCGACTGAAGGAAATCAATAAACGGAGAATTGTTATAACCGAACATCTCCTTCAAGACATCCTGACGCCCATAGGCATCGAGGATAATATAGTAAATATCCGGGGCATAACCCAACGGCAAGGAGGCAGCTTGGGCGTATGCGACAGCCCGCGCAGACTTTTCTGTCCTGTCCTTCTGTACCACATACGAAGCGATCTGAAAGGAGGGATAAATCAACAGGAAAATAGAAATCATATTCAGGATTGGCGCGACAGGTTTTGGATCTCGCGAAACACGCAGCACCCACCAAGCTGTCAGAGTAGCCAGCCCGATCCATAACGGAAGCACCAAACGATGCCGCCCAATGACGATTCCAGCAACTTCGATCTTCTTCAAGTAGAGATAAAGATGTCCGTAGGTGAAGAACAGCAAAATCATGAACGACAAAAGCAGTGCGGCACGATGCCAGTCTCTCAGCAGAAACCGAAGAAGGATTAGGAGGGTAGCTGCGCTCCAGAGAAGAACAACCAAGGGTCGCCAGAGGAAGACCGGTTCGACCTCATTGATATTGGTTCCCATCAATGCAACAGCCGGATAAGCCATGAATAAGACAGGGTAAAAAGGCAGAGATTGTATTTTTCCAATCATGTTCGGTCTGCACATTGTTGGGGCGGTTCCTTGGCGCGCTTGTAGTAAATGCAGGTTACTACCTCGTCATTCGTTTGCGAGCGAAATTATTTCTTACACGGATTCTCCACCACAGAGAAATTATACAGCTTGGGCACCGGAGAAAAGTAGGTAATGTCGGGGAGCATATCATACTTGCCGCCAAAGTAGGTGTTGAAGATATAACGGAACGAATTCACCGGGGAAATCTGCGGGTAGAGCTGGTCGCTATGATCCGGCAGATAATAGGCATTCAAGATGAAAAAATGCTGAGGGTTCGGCTGCAGCCAGGGACCGTGGTCGCCCTGCAAAACAATAATAGGCGGCGTTTTCGATTCGGCGAGGATCGTGTCGATCATATCCAGCAGCTGATGATTGAGAAACGTCACCTGATTGGTATACCCGCGCTCAAACTTACCCGCTGGATATTGTTTTTTGTCATTCCAGAAATCCGCCGGGTCGGTATATTCTCCCTGTGGTCCGAATACAAAAGGCGGATGCGGCATGATCATATGGGTATAAACAAACTTCGGTCC
>JBKPQD010000163.1:0-9927 GCA_046733915.1 Chloroflexota bacterium | reverse complement strand
CGGGATGCCATCCCATTCCACCACTTAAACTCAAGAAAGGAATTAACGTATGACAGAAAAATATAGAAAAGCGGGCGTACTGTGGACCGGAGACCTGAAGAATGGTCACGGCATTGTCAGCACAGAGAGCCAGGCATTATTTGAACAGCCGTTTACCTACGGAATGCGTTTCGAAGACGAGCCGGGCACGAATCCTGAGGAGCTGCTTGCCGCGGCGCATGCCTCTTGTTTCAGTATGTCGGTTGCTGCCACACTGGCAAAGCATGGCTTTAATCCGGTACGGACGGATACAACAGCCACTTGTGTTTTTGAGTCCAAGGAGGAGGGCGGTTTCGAAGTTACCACCATGCAGCTCCACGTCCGTGCCGAAGTACCCGGCATCGATACGGCGACCTTCGAGCAGATGATCGTCGAGGCGGATCGAAACTGTCCATTCTCCAATCTCCTGCGGAATGGTCTTGAGATCCAGATCGATGCCACCCTGCTTCAAGACGATACATTGAAGGATGAGACATCCAAGGTATAAAGAATAGCAGCTATGTGTGAGATTCATTCCGCATGGATCTCACATTTTTTGCGTGAGAAGCAGTTGATGGAAAAGCGTGTGTTACAATCTGCACATTCCACTTAAAACAACACAGAAAATCACGATAGCCCTGTTGGAAGCAAGGCGGCCCATGCGGTTAACCATCCGATATCAACCAAGCGAGTAGATCTTCTATTGGCGAGGGAACGGATCATGAAAAACAAATTTGATCTTCCCATTAACCTTTTACTGGTGAACGAGATCCGGTTGATGGGCAACGTCATTGTTGCCGCACTGGAAGATGAACCAGATATCCATGTAGTTGCTTGTGTTACAACCTATCAGGAAGCGCTTCAGGTCGTCCAGGAGAAGGAAGTCGATGTGGCGCTGGTGAGTACACGCTTACCGGATAACGGTGGGTTGCGATTGACAAGCGCCATCGGGGAAATTGCGCCTTCGGTCAAAGTATTAGCGCTCGGCCTGACGGAGGAGAAGAAACGAGTTCTCCGTTATGTGGAGGCGGGTGCGTCCGGTTATATTCTCAAAGACGATTCCCTCGAAGACCTGATCGAAATTGTCCGTGCCACACAGGAGGGCAAGGTATTTGTATCACCGCAGATCGCGGCTGCGATGATGGAGCGTCTTTCTGACCTGGCTCAAATGTTTGCCGGTGTCGAAAACAACCTGACCGATACGACCGCCCTCACTTCACGCGAAATGGAAGTTTTGGAGTTAATCAGTAAGGGCTATACCAACCAGCAGATTGCCCAGCATCTGGTGATCGAAGTTGGCACGGTCAAAAATCATGTCCATAACATTTTGGAAAAATTAAATGTCAGCAGCCGGGGGGAGGCAGCGGCATACCTGGCGTTTATCAACAGGTGAAATAGCTCTCGTTCGCCCGGTAGTTGCTTGCACTATTGCCAGGTGCATTCGTTTGGGGCGCTAGACTGCCGGGTCGAATCCTGTTTATATAAAATATATCCCCTTTTCTATCCGACGCTTATACCTTGACCTATAGTCCTTCCCACGAGAGGGTGATACTCTCATTGTGGAACTCATGACGGCATTTGATTCGCGCAGTCATGGCTCACAAAACAAGGAAGGTGGATGATATGCCGGAACAACGTGTTATCCTTGCCAATGGATCGCGGCTGCTACGGGACATGCTGAAGCGTATCCTGTATAAATCCGATAAGCTGCAGGTGGTCAGGGAAGTAAACGATCCGCGGGAACTGGCTTCCGTCATTGAGCATGTAGACCCGGAGTGGGTCATTGTTTCCCTGTCGTTCGATAATCAGCTGCCGACTTGGGTAGATGGTTTCATGATCAGCCATCCCTCCGTTCGTTTTCTGGCGCTGGCAGCCGATGGCAGTAAAATTAAAGTGAAATGGCTGGATGTCCATGAGCAGGAGCTAAGTGGTATTTCGCTCCCCGATCTACTTGAGATGTTAGAAAGTAAACCTGTCGACTCATAAAGCAACCCGGAGGTTTTCGTGATTTCAAATCGCGTTCGGAAACTCTACCACCGTGCCGACCGAATCAGCGGGAACCGTTTAAACATCCTCCGGGATGCTGTTAAAACCTTCACAGTCACTCGTGCCAACCAGGCAGCTGCCAGCCTTGCGTATTACATTATTTTTTCCCTGTTCCCTTTACTAGTAGTGCTGATTACAGCCGGCAGCTTATTTCTCAACACGGATCAGGTGTATTCCAAAGTTTCCGAACTTATTCAACAGAGTATTCCCTATTCTTATTCTTGGATTAACGACAACCTGCGCCAAGTCTTGGAGCAGCGCGGCGCGGTGGGAGTCCTCAGTTTGATCACCCTGATGTGGGCCGCCTCTGGCGGCTTTACCAGCCTGGCGTATAACATCAATCTCGCATGGCTTGAAGCCCCACAGCGAAATTTCTTTCAGGGACGACTGGTCGCGCTGAAAATGATCGCCAGCATTAGCGGACTTTTCTTTCTATCGATTATTTTAGACTGGATGTTCAGTTTGTTGCGCATATTTGATATTCCCTTTGGCTCATTAATGCAGATAGATTTCTGGAGGTGGTTTTCGAGTATTTTTTCGTGGTTTACAATTTATTTATTATTCTTTGCACTCTATTATTGGATACCCACCGTCAATGTGGCTGGGAAAGCCGCCTTTTGGTCCGCATTGTTTGCCTCGGTCACCTGGGAATTTTCCACGGCACTCTTCTCTATCTATTTGCGTAGCCGTTTTGGGCGCTATGAACTTTTGTATGGTTCGGTCGGGGCGCTGGTGGCGTTCCTGTTTCTCATTTATATCCTGGCAACGATCACCCTCTTTGGCGCGCACCTCGCCTCAGCGATGGACCGTAAATTAAAACTGGACCAAACCTCTGCCCATGGTATACCGGCGACCGAAGATATCAAGGGCTAGGCAGTCTTTATTTCGCGTCAGAAGTATCAAAGATTCCTGACATTCGAAACACGGGGGAAGAGGATAAAATTTCAGCATAAATCAAAGCTTTTCAGCGGTACTGGGCTTCGGCTTAAGGTGCGCGGTACGGAGCGCGTCGAGTGAAGCGGGTTTTCATCCTGAATGAAATGTAAATCAAGCTGTACCCGAAATCCATTTATTTTTAATTATCCGCTATTCGTAATGTCCGTTTTCAACAGGCTGAAGTGTTCATAATCCTTCGGACACAAAATTATGAGTATGTGAGTGGAGGATGGTATGACAGGTTTTCGTATGGGAAAGTTGTTTGGGATCAACATCCATGTCGATTGGAGCTGGTTGGTGATTTTTGGGCTGGTGAGTTGGAGTCTGAGCGCGACCTTTGGGCAGATCCATGCTGGCTGGTCTGTGGGGATGCGATGGGGGATGGCAATGCTGGCAGCATTTCTTTTTTTTGCTTCCGTGTTGGCTCACGAGCTGGCGCATTCGCTGGCAGCTTTGGCGCGCGGGGTACCTGTGCAGAATATTACCCTTTTTATGTTCGGTGGCGTATCGAATATTCAACGCGAACCGGATACCCCGGCTGAAGAGCTGTTCATTACGATTGTGGGTCCGTTGACCAGCTTGTTTCTGGGAGCATTATTCCTGGTGATCGGGGCGGGCGGCTATGTGTTGAACGATGCCGTATTATCTGCCTCGGCGCTACTGGCGCGGCTCCAGCCAATCAACACGATCCTTGCCTGGCTGGGTTCGATCAACATTATGGTAGGATTTTTCAATCTGATCCCCGCCTTTCCGCTGGATGGCGGCCGGATCGTTCGTGGGCTGCTCTGGGCGATCACGCGGGACCTACGCCGGTCGACGCGAATGGCCGCTTTACTCGGGCAGGCTATCGGCTGGTCCATGATTCTTGCCGGCGGGCTGATGTTGTTCAGCATCCCGATCCCGTTTTTCGGAACCGGAATTTTCAATGGCGTCTGGCTAATCTTTATTGGTTGGTTTTTGAATAATGCTGCGACCGCAGGATACAGACATGTCGCCACGCAGGAGATGCTGGTGGATATTCCTGTGCGTCATGTGATGCAGACCCAGCTTCCGGTGGTCGCTTCAAATGCTTCACTGGATGAACTCATGACCCGGCAGCTGGGGCGGCCAGAAGAACAGACCATGCTCGTGGCAGAGGGACAAAATGTGGTCGGGGTTGTGGCGATGCATGATATTACGAAGTCAGCGAAGGATACCTGGGATCGCACGCCTGTCCGTGCCATTATGACGCCGGTATCTGACTTAGAATATGTAACACCCGACCAGGATGTGGCGGAGGTCTTTGACCATTTGCAGCGCCGTCAGTTGCGTCAGGTTCCCGTAGTGGTCGACAACCAGGTCGTGGGCTTGTTGCGCTGCACGGATATTGCCCGCTGGCTACAGTTGCGGTCTGAACCAAAATCATAGCCCGGGAACGCGACATTTCTGAGGGTCAGTCGGTTAAACAAACGTTGGAATGTTGCGGATGCAGGCGCACGTGCCTACTCTGTACAGTCATTGTGTGATCAGCGAGGTGATCATTGGATGAAGAACCCAATTCAGGCTAACACACAACGTCCTGGGTTTTGGAGCGGGGCTTTATTTGGAGCGCTGGCAGGGATGACCTCCCTGCTAACTTTTCAATATTTGAGTGGAATTCTCAAGCAACCCCGCCTGATGCCGTGGACGCTCCTATCGCAGCCCGGGGAGTTTGAGACTCAGGAGGCGCTGGCATTGTTCATTGCCACCGAAAACTTGCGATCGGGCATTCAAATCCGCCGCCTCCGCAACGGGCAGTATAAGGAAGTTCTGCACGCCGGCTATCGTAACTTCCGTGAAAGCTGGGCGCGCGATTTTGGATTTGCCTCTTTCGGTTTGCTCGCCCTCGAACAGTATGAGACGGTGAGACAAACGCTGGAAGCGTTCCTCGCTCACCAAACCCCCGACGGACAGTTACCGGTCAAGCTTCACTCAATGGATTTCGTGACGCGCTACTTCCACTCTTTCCTGGGGCGCGAGCAGTCGACCGAAGGCTCCCTGCGCCCGAAATATATCAGCGCTCACGGCGCGCCATCGCTTGATGGGCAGGCCATCCTCATCATTAGCGCCTTGACCTATGCACGCAAAACGAAAAATGTGGAATTCCTGCGCACCTATTGGGGATTGCTGGTGAACGCCGTACAATGGATGGAGGAGCACAAACTCAGACCACATGATGAACTCCTCTATCAGGAATCGTTTGCCGATTGGGCAGATTCCGTTGCCCGGCGCGGCTATGTTCACTACACCAACGTGGTGTATTGGAAGGCGTTGATGGAAATGGCACAGACAGCCAGTGACCTGGATTTGGCTGTGTATGCTTCCCAGTATGGAGGCAAAGCACGTCTCGTTTCGTCCGCCATCCAGGAAAAATTCTGGCACCCGCAGCTGAACTACTTTGTCACCAGCGATACGCTATCGCAATTGAACAGCGACGGCAACTTGTTGGCAATCGCCTGGGAACTGGCGACGCCAGAACAGGCACAGCAGATTCTCTCTGTCATGGAGCAGGCTGGAATGTCTACACCCATACCGACACGCTGCACCTCTGCTGGTTATCCTGCGGAGTTGATCGCCATTGCCAACGTTTTGGGAGGCGTAGCGAACTACCACACCGACGCTGCCTGGATATGGCTGGGAGCCTGGCACGTTATCGCTCTGTGCCGCTGCGGGGAGCTGGCAAAGGCACAGGAGTTACTATCCCGTATGGCGACCGTCATCGTCCGGGATAAGCAGATCCATGAAGTCTATGGCACAAACGGGGAGCCGCTGGCAAGCCTTTGGTACAAGCCGGAAGCGCCACTGACCTGGAATGCAGGTATGTTCATTTATGCCTGCAAATATTTTGAAGAAGCAAAGATCCACGCTTCCAAATTGATCCATAGCGATACATAAGGTAGCAACCATGCACATTGCATATTTCACCAATTTTTACCTGCCGGTCGTGAACGGCGTTGCGCGCTCGGTCCAATCGTTTCGTGATGCATTCACTGCCATGGGGCATAACGTCTTTGTCTTTGCGCAGGAAGATGATTACGAAGATACCGAGCCATTCATCTTTCGCTATCCAAGCCTGCGCCTCCCGGGACCTGTGGATATTCCCACCGCCTTACCCGTTTCTCCGTTTGTGGATCAGTTGATTCCCAAGTTGAAGCTGGATGTGATCCATACCCACCATCCAATTCTATTGGGGCAAACAGCAGCTGCCAAGGCGCGTGATTACAACCTGCCGCTCATCTTTACCTTCCATACGCAGTATCAGGAATATACTCACTACTTTCCGTTCCCGCAGGAAACCGTGCAGGAGTTTCTCAAGACGCAGGTGATCAACTGGTTGCGGGAGTTCATGCGCAAATGCCAGCATATCGTCATCCCGTCCGAGAGTATGCGATCGATTCTCGTCAACGAATATGGGCTGGTGGACCGTTTCACAGTCATTCCCACGGGCATCGACATCACGCCATTTAAGAAGGCTAACGGCGCCGCTCTGCGCTCCGAATGGAATTGGCCCGACGACAAGGTCATTATTTCGGCGGGACGTCTGGCTGAGGAAAAGAATTGGGTCACGCTCCTGCGCGCCTTTGCCATTGCCCAGCAGGCACAACCGGACCTCCGCCTCGTGTTGCTGGGCGACGGTCCGCAGGCAGATGCATTGAAACAACTTGCTGGGGAACTCGGCGTTTCAGAACGCGTTACGTTTATCGGTAAAGTTTCCTTCCAGGAAATGCCCAACTATTTGAAAGCCGCCGACTTATTTTCCTTTGCTTCCATCACGGAAACCCAGGGATTGGTCACACTGGAAGCCATGGCTGCTGGTCTGCCTGTGGTCGCGGTCGATGCCGCCGGTACAAAGGATATTCTTGAAGATGGCAAGCAAGGCTTTTTGGTTCAGAATGATCCACAGGACTTGGCAAATGGAATCGTGAGGCTCGTGGAAAATTCGGGCATGATGAGTAAGTTCAAAACTGCCGCCTTGCGCACATCTCGCAGCTATGACAATATGCGGTTGGCACGAAAAATGTTGAAGGTGTATGAACAGGCGATCGAAGACAAAAAGGCAGAACGATATGTTACGGTCGAAGCGCAACCGCTGCAATATCCCATTATCCAGAAGGTGAATGCATGAATCTTGAGCATGAGTTTCATGGAGCCAACCTCGCCTATATTTTAGAGCTCCAGGAACAATACCATAAGGATCCGAACTCGCTCGACGAGTCCACACGAAAATTCTTCGAGACATGGAAGAGCGACCAGGCGGCTGCCACGCCACTGCCCGCCTCGAATCTGAAGACGGTCATCGCTACGGCGAACTTGGCGCAGGCAATCCGGGCGCAGGGATATCTGGCGGCCGATTTGAACCCATTGTTCAAGCTGACCGGCGATCCGTCACTGACACTCGAATATCACAATTTGCGTGAGGAGGACTTGCGGAATCTTCCTGCCACGATTGTCAATCTTGGCAGCGCCGATAAGGGTGGCAATGCCTACGAGGCGATTGAAGCTTTGCGTGGCATCTACTGTGGGACGATTGGCTTTGATTATGCCCACGTCCACTCGCGCCAGGAGCGCGATTGGCTGCATGAGATGGCTGAATTGGGGCGCTTCCGCGATTCGACAAAAGATATGAACGAAGTTAAATTGCTCGAGCGACTCACGCAGGTAGAAGCGTTCGAGATGTTCCTGCATCGCTTGTACCCGGGCAAGACGCGCTTCTCCATCGAAGGACTCGACATGATGATTCCTATGCTCGATGAAGTGATTGCCTCCGCCGGTCGTGAAAAGATTTGCGCGATCCTGATCGGCATGGCACACCGCGGACGCCTGAATGTTCTCGCTCATATTCTGAACAAGCCCTATAGCCAAATTCTGGCGGAGTTTAGCGACCCCAAGGGACGGGCAACCACCTGGGATGAGCTTGGTTGGACCGGGGATGTCAAGTATCATATGGGCGGCTATCGCCAACCGGATGAGAATACAGAAATTGACCTCGTCGTCCGTATGCCGGCCAACCCCAGTCACCTGGAGCAGATCGATCCGGTCGTTATGGGCATGGCACGCGCTGCCAATACAGCTGTGGACCGCGCCGGTGCACCACGTTATTTTCAGAATGCTTCCTTTCCCATTCTGATTCACGGCGATGCATCCTTTGTTGGACAGGGAATTGTTGCCGAGACATTGAACTTATCGCGCTTACCTGGCTACACCGTCAGTGGAACACTTCATATCATTGCCAACAATCAACTTGGGTTTACCGCCACGGATCCCGAATTGCGTAGCAGCCTGCATGCCAGCGATCTGGCCGTCGGCTTCGAGATGCCGGTTATCCATGTCAACGCGGATGATCCGTATGCCTGCATCGAAGCGGTGCGCACAGCGTTTGCCTATCGACAAACGTTCCATAAGGATTTTGTCATCAATCTGATCGGCTATCGTCGCTATGGTCATAATGAGGGCGATGAGCCGCGCTTTACACAGCCGGTCATGTACCAGAAGATCGACAGCCATCCTTCTGTGCGAAAGCTGTGGGCGGCCCGCCTGGAGCAAGATAATGCTATTCCAGCTGGACAAGCCGATGAGATGTTGCAAGGCTTCATGAAGCAATTGCAGCAGGAGAATGACAAGCTCGACGCCGAAAGCTCACTACTTGAACCGATTCCACAGCCGCCTCCGCCCGGTGCCGCTCAAAAGGTCAAAACGGGGATTCCCCTCAAGCGGATTCGCGAGCTGAATCAGGCCTTGTTGCAGTTCCCCAAAGGCTTTGCTCTCAACCCGAAGCTGGTCAAATCGGTCGAACGGCGACTGGACTCGATCAACAAATCCACGGATAAAGTGGATTGGGCGACAGCGGAAGAGATTGCTTTTGCTTCGATTCTTCAAGACGGAATCGCCATTCGCCTCACTGGGCAGGATAGCGCTCGCGGCACTTTCAGCCAGCGTCATGCCGAGTTTTACGATGCAAAGACAAATCAGGGATATATTCCTTTGCAATCGATTCCGCAAGCGCAGGCTTCGTTCGAGGTGTTGAACAGTCCCTTGAGCGAAGTGGGAGCGATCGGCTATGAGATTGGGTACAACGTCCAGTCTCCCGAGCGCCTGGTCATTTGGGAAGCCCAGTATGGCGATTTTGTCAACAACGCCCAAGGGGTGATCGACGAATTTCTCGTCTCGGCACGTGCCAAATGGGGATTCACTCCATCGCTCGTCATGTTACTGCCGCATGGAAATGAGGGCCAGGGCCCCGACCATTCCAGCGGACGCATCGAGCGATTTCTGGCGCTCGCGGCAGAAACCAATATACGCGTTGCTTATCCTTCAACGGCTGCGCAATACTTCCACTTGCTGCGCAGACAAGCCATGTTGTTGAAAACTGATCCTCTGCCTTTGATTGTCTTTACACCGAAAGGACTGCTGCGTCATCCATTGGTTGCTTCCCAGGCCGGTGAAATCTCCGAGGGTTCGTGGCAAGCGGTGATGGATGATGCCGAAATCGAAAACCTAAAGAGCATTGATTCTTTGATTTTGTGTAGCGGAAGAATTTATGTCGATTTGGTGAGTAGCAATTTGCGCAAGGATACACACAACGTTGCGATCGCCCGTCTGGAACAGCTATATCCGTTTCCGAAAGAAGCGCTGGAAGATTTATTGGAAAAGTACCCCCACCTGCAACGCCTCATTTGGGTCCAGGAAGAACCACTGAATATGGGTTCGTGGAATTATCTTCGCCCGCGTTTACGGCAACTGACCGACGACCGCCTGCCGATCCATTATGTAGGCAGGCCTGAAAGCTCTAGCCCAGCCGAAGGGTCCTCGACCGCATACCGGGCAAACCAGCAGGCATTGATCGAACAGGCATTTAAATTTGATCAACAGGCGCACACACGAAGCGTGGTAAAGGAGAGAGGTTAAGAT